>NZ_JAKFFD010000053.1:0-1712 GCF_036675385.1 Pseudarthrobacter sp.
GGCGGTGAAGTGTTCTACGAAGCCGCCACCGTCCTGGCCTCCTTCGTGCTGCTGGGCCACTGGTTTGAAATGCGCGCAAGGGGCGGAGCGAACGAAGCCATCCGTACGCTGCTCGAGCTTGCCCCTCCGGTCGCGGTGGTGATCCGCGACGGCGACACGGTCGAGATCCCCACCTCCGACGTCCAGACGGGGGACCTGCTGCTGATCCGGCCGGGATCGAAAATCCCCGTTGACGGGGAAGTCGAGGACGGCCAGTCGGAGGTCGATGAGTCCATGGTCACGGGCGAGAGCCTTCCGGTGACCAAAACCATCGGCTCTGAGGTGATCGGCGCGTCCATCAACACCACCGGCACGATGCGGGTCCGGGCCACCAAGGTCGGAGCAGACACCGCCCTGGCCCAGATCGTCGCCCTCGTCCAGGAAGCCCAGAACTCCAAGGCACCGGGCCAGCGGCTGGCCGACAGGGCCGCGTTCTGGCTGGTCCTGGTCGCACTGATCGGAGGGACCGTGACGTTCGCCGCCTGGCTCGCCCTCGGCGCCGGCGTCCAGGCGGCCCTGCTGTTCGCCATCACCGTCGTCGTCATTACCTGCCCCGACGCGTTGGGGCTTGCCACGCCAACGGCCATCATGGTGGGCACCGGCCTCGGTGCTAAGCGCGGTGTCCTGTTCAAGAATGCCACCGCGCTGGAGGTCTCCGCCCGGATCGACACCGTCGTCATGGACAAGACGGGCACCCTGACCAAGGGCGAACCGGAAGTCACCGACGTCGTCGTTGAGGGCATCGATGAGAACGAGCTGCTGGCTCTGGTCGCCGCCGTGGAAAAGGAATCCGAACACCCTCTTGCCGCGGCAGTGGTCCGGCACGCCCAGGTACACGGCGCCACCGACCTGGCCGCCACCGACTTCCTGAACGTCCCCGGCCACGGGGCCGGCGCAACCGTGGAGGGACACCGGGTCCTGGTCGGCAACCGCAAACTGCTGGCCGATGAGAACATCGACCTCGGGCCGCTTGCCGCGGTCCGCGACGAACTTGCAGGAACCGGACGGACCGCTGTGCTCGTCGCCGTCGACGGCCGCGCCGCTGCGGTGATCGCCATGGCGGACGCCGCCAGGGAAACCGCGCCGGCGGCGATAGCTGCCCTGCACGAGGCCGGGATCGAGGTCGTCATGCTCACCGGAGACAACGAAACCACCGCCCAAAGGATCGCAGGCCAGCTCGGCATCGACACCGTCATCGCCGAGGTGCTCCCGGGGGACAAATCAGCGAAGATCGCCGCACTGCAACAGGCGGGGAAGAAAGTCGCCATGGTCGGGGACGGTGTCAACGACGCCCCCGCCCTTGCCCAGGCCGACCTTGGCATCGCGATCGGCGCCGGCACCGACGTGGCCATCGAAACGGCCGACGTCGTGCTGATGCGCTCGGACCCGCTGGATGTGCCGATCGCCCTGCGGATCGGCAAAGGGACTTTGCGGAAGATGCGCCAGAACCTTGGCTGGGCCGTCGGATACAACGCGATAGCGCTGCCCATCGCAGCCGGGGTCTTCGCGTTCGCCGGGATCGTCCTCAGCCCGGAGATCGCGGCCCTGTCGATGTCAGGCTCCAGTTTCCTGGTCGCCGTCAACGCCCTGCTGCTCAAGAGGCTGCGGCTGCCCCGGCCCGAAACACCGGAGGCAAGCACGGCCCGCCCGGTCCGGCCGCTGGCCCCGGCCGG
>NZ_JAKFFD010000127.1:0-9135 GCF_036675385.1 Pseudarthrobacter sp.
GCCGGCCGGCTCTGGGCCACCGCGATGCGCAAGAAGGGCTGGGAAATCCCCGCCGAACTCGCCCACATCGAGTCCTCCGGCAGCACCCGCCAGGAAGCCAGCTCACTGCTCGCAGCCCGCGCCAGCTGAGCCCTCCGGTATTCAGAACCGATATCAGGAAAGGACCGAAGATGTTCCCTACAAGAATCGAAATCATCCCCTCAACCGGGATCGTTGAGCAGGTCCAGGCCCTGGTTCCGCTGACCACCACGCTGACCATGACGTGCCTGCCGCACCACGGCATCGAGCGGACCATGCGCGCGTCGGTGGAGCTGAGCACGCTCGGCTACACCGTAATCCCGCACCTGGCCGCGCGCAGCATCCACGACCGGGCCGAGCTGACCCGGATCATGCGGGAGTGCGACGGTGCCGGCATCGGCGAGGTGTTTGTGATCGGCGGCGACCGGAAGCAGCCCGCCGGACCGTACGAGTCAGCCCTCCCGCTGCTCGAGGATATCGCCCAGTACACCGGCGGCCGGATGCGCGCCGGCGTGGCAGGCTACCCGGAAGGCCACCCGACGGTGGCGGCCCTGGACCTGCTCGATGCCCTCCAGGACAAGCAGCACCTGGCCACGCACGTGGTCACCCAGATGTGCTTCGACGCGCCCAAAATCCTCGACTTCGCGGCGCTCCTGCGCCGCGAAGGCGTGAACCTGCCCGTCTGGGCGGGCGTGGCGGGGTCCGTCCCGCGGACCAAGCTGCTGGCACTCGCCACGCAGATCGGCGTCGGAAGTTCCCTGAAGTTCCTCAGCAGCAAAGGAACTTTGGCGCGGAAGCTGCTCAGCGGCGACCGCTACTCACCCCACACCCTGGTGGCCGGGCTCGAAAGCCAGCCCGGCATCGCAGGGATCCACCTTTACAGCTTCAACAACCTCGATGCGGTCCCCAACGACGCGGGCCTCGCATCATCCCCAACGGCACTCCAGCCAGCATTGATTCGAGGAGCAGCACGTGAGCAGTAAAACCACCGTTTCCCCCCAAACACCCCACCTTGAACGCCAGCTCAGCAACAGGCACATCCAGCTGATCGCCATTGGCGGCGCCATCGGCACGGGCCTGTTCATGGGCTCCGGCAAAACCATCTCGGCCGCCGGACCGTCCGTCATTTTCGTCTACATGATCATCGGCTTCATGCTGTTCTTCGTCATGCGGGCCATGGGCGAACTGCTGCTGTCCAACCTGCACTACAAGTCCTTCAGCGACTTCGCCGCCGACCTGCTGGGCCCCTGGGCCGGCTTCTTCACCGGCTGGACCTACTGGTTCTGCTGGGTGATCACCGGCATCGCGGACGTGATCGCCATCGCCGGCTACTCGAAGGAACTCTGGCCGTCGCTGCCGCTGTGGATCCCGGGCCTGGCCACCGTGGCCATCCTCCTGCTCCTGAACCTCGCCACCGTGCGGGCGTTCGGTGAAACCGAGTTCTGGTTCGCGCTGATCAAGATCATCGCCATCGCCGCGCTCATCATTGTGGGTCTGTTTATGATCTTCAGCGGTTTCCAGTCCGACGCCGGCCCGGCCACCTTCACGAACCTGTGGAGCCACGGCGGGATGTTCCCGAACGAATTCATGGGCTTTGTAGCCGGCTTCCAGATCGCCGTGTTCGCGTTTGTGGGTATTGAACTCGTAGGCACCACCGCCGCCGAGGCCAAGGACCCGGAGAAGAACCTGCCCAAGGCCATCAACTCCATCCCCATCCGCGTCCTGCTCTTCTACGTGGGCGCCCTCATCATCCTGATGTCGGTCACCCCGTGGACGCAGTTCCAGGCCGGCCACAGCCCGTTCATCGCCATGTTCTCCCTGGCCGGCCTCGGCGCCGCAGCCACCGTGGTGAACCTGGTGGTGCTCAGCTCGGCCATGTCCTCGGCCAACTCCGGCATCTACTCCACCTCCCGCATGGTCTACGGCCTGGCCCAGGAGGGCGACGCCCCCACCCTGTTCAGCCGCCTGTCCGCCCGCAAGGTCCCGCAGAACGCCCTGTTCCTCTCCTGCATCCTGCTGCTCTCCGGCGTCATCCTGATGTACGCGGGCTCGGACATCGGCAAGGCCTTCGACATGGTCACCACCGTGTCCGCCGTCTGCTTCGTCTTCGTCTGGTCCATCATCCTGGCCAGCTACCTGAAGTTCCGTTCACGCCGTCCGCACCTGCACGAGTCATCCAAGTACAAAATGCCCGGCGGCATCCCCATGGTCTGGGTGGTCTTCGCGTTCTTCGCCTTCGTCCTGTGGGCACTGACCACGCAGCCGGACACGCTGGTGGCGCTGCTGGTCACCCCCATCTGGTTCGTCCTGCTGGGCGTCGCCTGGGTCATCCTGCGCAAGCGCCCGTCCCACCTGGCCCGCTACGCGGAGTTCCAGAAGGACCTCGCCGGCGAGAAGGAAGTGGCCGAGGAGAAGGCCGCCGCCGACGCTGAGCTCGCCGACGCGAAGGCATCACGGGAGAACTAGGTGGCAACCGAACATGTTCTGACCGTCAACTGCGCCGAGTCCCCGGGGATTGTCCACGCGATCACCGGGTACCTGCTGGATCACGACTGCGACATCATCGACACCAAGCACTTCGGTGACCGCCAGGCCCAGCAGTTCTTCATGCGGGTGCATTTCGCAGCCGGCAAGCAGCCGTTGACCACAGAGGACCTGCGCCGGGACTTCGAGCCCTTGGCCGCTGAGTGGGCCATGAACTGGCAGCTGGAGCCGCACGGCCGCAAGCGCCGGGTGCTGGTGATGGTGTCCAAGTTCGGGCACTGCCTCAACGACCTGCTGTTCCGGGCCCGCACGGGCGATCTGCCGGTGGAAATCGTGGCCGTGGTCTCCAACCACACGGACCATGAGGACCTGGTGAAGTGGCACGGCATCCCGTTCTTCCACCTCCCGGTCACCCAGGAGACCAAGCCGGCGCAGGAAGCGCGCCTGCTGGAGCTCGTGGATGAATACGATGTGGAACTGGTGGTCCTGGCCCGCTACATGCAGGTCCTCAGCGACGAGCTGTCGGCCCGGCTGACGGGCCGGACCATCAATATCCACCACTCGTTCCTGCCCAGCTTCAAGGGCGCCAAGCCGTACCACCAGGCCTACGACCGCGGCGTGAAAACCGTGGGCGCCACGGCGCACTACGTCAACGCGGAGCTGGATGAGGGGCCGATCATCGCCCAGCAGGTCATCGACGTGGACCACACGTACACGGCCGATGACCTGGTGCGCGTGGGCCGCGACGCTGAGTGCAAGGCGCTGAGCAACGCGGTCCGGTGGCACTGTGAAGGCCGCGTAATGCTCGACGGCGGGCGCACAGTGGTTCTGCGCTGACCCGCGGTGGGTGCGCAACAGTCGTGGCGCCCTTAACGCTCGACGGCGGCCGCTGCGTCAGGCGCGCTGCTGGAAGTGTGTGGGCGGAACCCCGCCCGGGAGCGGGCGCAGCATCGCTTCGGCGGCGTCGCGGATGGTCAGGTTCCGATGGCTCGATGCGAGCGTGAGCATCTGCAACGCCGCCTCGTAGGAGCACCCGTTCTGGCCCATGATCACACCGCAGGCGACGTTGACCGCGGTGCGGCTGGCCATGGCTGCGCGGAGGTCCGCGGATTGGGCCAGGCCAGCCCGGACCTGCAGTGCCAGGACCAGGCTCGTGGCCGCCACGTCGGAGAACGCCAGCGCCTGGCTGGCGACAACCGGGGTGAACACGTTCGTTTCCGCCGAATACACCGTCAGTGCGGCCCGGTAGCCGCGTTCCAGCCGCAATGGCACGGCGACGGCGGAGCGGAAGCCGGCTGACCTGAGACTGGCCGGGTACTCGTCCCAGCGCCTGTCCAGGCAGTGATCATTGAGAATGATGGTCAGGCGGCCGCCCAGTGCCCGCGAGGTGGGACCCCGTCCGGCGAGCTGGTCCCACCGGGAAAGGCCGCCGGCGGCGTCGGTGGTTGCCGCTGTGAAGGGCGTCCCGTCCGGCCGCACGAGCGTCACCGTGCTCTCCACGGGGTGGCCGGCAATCTCGCTCACGGCGGACGCCGCAATCCGGGCCAGTGCGCACGCTAATGCCGCTTCCGAGTGTCCGCGGATATCCAGCAGGACCCCCGAGACGCGCCAGTCCACCTGTTGATCGATCATCATGCCCAGCCCCCATGTGTCGGTACGTCCTCATCGTAAAAGGCCCTGACGGGATGGCACACGAGTAGTGAGTACTCGCTTTTTTCCAGGGCGGGCAAGTAGCCATCAGGCCCGGGTTTCGTGGGTGGCCCTACATGTCGAAGTAGGTGGTGGCTTCCTCGCCCGAGACCTTCCGGACGATCTCGTCGGCCACGTCCCGGAGCTTCTGGTTCCGGTGGCTGGAGACCTTCATCAGGATGGACATCGCCTCAGTCTGGCTGCAGCGGTTCTGGGCCATGATGATCCCGCAGGCAATGTTGATGGCCGTGCGGCTCATCATCGCCGCGCTCAGGTCATCCGCGGCGCTCTCGGCGGTTCCCACCCTGACGGCCAGGCGGACGGCACTGCCGGCGACGTCGGCGAAGCTGGCTGCCTCGCTGATGGTGTCCTCCGTGAACACGCCGGTGGCCGGCGCGAAGAAGTTCAGGACCGCGGCGGCGTTTTCGCCAAGTTCCAGGGGGATGCCCAGGACGCTGTGGATGCCCTCCTCGATCAGGCGCTCCTGGTAGGTCGGCCAGCGAGGGTCGGTGCGGACATCGGCCAGCAGGACAGGGGTCGCTGCCTTCAACGCCGCGAGGCAGGGTCCGTCGCCCACGGCCTGTTCGATGCGGTCCAGGTGGATGGCGCGCTCGGTGCTGCCGCCTACCGTTGTGGTTTTCCTGGCGTGCTTGAGGGTGACCCCGCACTCCACGGTGGCGCCGGCGGAGCGGCTCAGGGCGGCCGCGGCGATGATGGAGAGCCCGCCCAGGAAGTCAGCCACCGATCCAGTGCCGATAATCAGGTCCTGCAGCTCCAGGAGCAACGCATGTTCGGGCGAATTGGTCATGCCCAAATCTAGGCCGAACGCAGGGTGCCCACAAGCGTGCCATCAGCGCAGTGACGGCGCTCGGTGGTTGAGCCCGTCGAAACCTACTGCGTCCCGCCCAGGAACTCATCAATCCTTTTCGCCATCTCCGCGGATTGGCTCCAGTGCAGGTAGTGCTGGCCGTCAAGAACCACCAGCTCATGGTGCGTGACATTGAGCAGCAGGCGTTCATGGATGTCCTGCCATTCGGGCCGTCGCTGGATGGTTTCCCGGGCGAGGAACTGCAGCACCGGAAGCTGGTCGGGATAGCGGAGGGCCTGAATCTTGAGGGAGTTCTCCCCAATCCGGTTCGTTTCGTCGGTGAGTGCCTGGTTGCCAAAGTTCCAGCTCTGCAGCATGCGCATCCGGTCAATTTCCGCCGTTGTGTAGCTGTCGCCGTCCGGGTCGGTGAGGCCGACGGCCGCGGCCCAGCGGACCAGTCCGATGGTCGAAGGCATCCGTTCCCAGAAATTGCCCGACGGCGGCAGTTCGGCAGGTGCCGATCCGTCGCTGGGTGCGCTGGTGGCGGTAGGCACAGTGGGGTCGATCCCGATGACGGCAGAGACCTCCGCGGGGTACTTGTTGGCGTAGTGCAGGGTGGTGAAGCCCGCGATCGAGTGGCCCACAAGGACATAGGGGCCTGTAATGCCGAGTTTGGCGAGCACGTCGTGGAGTTCCTCGGTGATGTTCTCGATGGTCCGCGGCCTGGCGGTCATGTCGCTGTAGCCGTAGCCGAATCCCTCCACCACCACCGTCCGGTAGCCGTGCAATTCCCGGATCAGCGGCGCAAAATCCAGCGCTGGCGCCGGCGTGCCAAGTCCGCTGAGCAGGACCAGCGTCGGGCCGGCTTCGCCGGTCCGGGAGACGTTGATGCTTCCCTGGTCGATCTGGATGCGTTCGCCGTACGCCGTGGAGTTTGAGCGTTCAACCCCTTCGATGACCAGATTGGCCACAGTGGAGGCCAGCACCAACCCCAGCACCGTCAGCCCCACTGCGGCGATGGCCCTCAGTCCGCGCCGTTTCCGCCGCGGCGGTGGCTGGTCCGGGGTTGCCTCTTCCGGGACCGAACGCGTGCGGCGGGAGAAGCTGCGCAGCGGCATGACCGACCTCCAACGGTGCGAACGTGCGGCCCAACTCGCGCAGCTATCGATTGTCCTGGTGAGTCGCCGTAGCCCGGCGGCCCACCAGGCACCACGTTAGTCCCGCACCTTGATGATCTCCAGGGCGTCAGGATCCAGCAGCTTCCGCGTGCCGGTCCGCGCGTCCCTGATCCAGATCAGGTCCAGGGAATGTACGACGTCGGTCACCCGGCCTTTGTGGAAGAGCTTGCCGTTGTGCCACGCCTCGATGTGGTCGCCGAGTTGGATTCTTACCGTCTGCACCTTGTCAGTGATCATGCTGTGCCCCCTGCTGGTTGTCCCGGTATGCCCAGCATGCCCCGGCCAGGTTGCCGCAGTGTTTCGGCTGCGTGATTTTTCCGTGTCAGCTCGTCGGTGCAGAATGCCTTCATGACCAATGACGAGATTCGGCCTGTCTACTTCCTTTCGGACAGCACCGGCATCACCGCGGAAACGCTCGGCAACACCTTGTTGACGCAGTTCCCCGCGAACAACTTTGACCGCATCACGGTCCCGTTCATTACCACCGTCGACCAGGCCAGATCCGTGGTGGGCACCATCGACAAACTGGTCGCCACCGGCCCGCGGCCCGTCGTCTTTTCCACCGCCGTCAGCGCTGACATCAGGCAGGCCATCGCAAAGTGCCAGGGGATCATCGTGGATCTTATCGGGACGCATGTGGGACAGCTGGAGCATGCCCTCGGTTCCCAGGCCAGCGGCGAACCCGGCAGGGCCCACGGCCTGGGCAACGCGGAGCGGTATCAGTCCCGGATGGCCGCCGTCGAGTACGCCATGGAACACGACGACGGCCAGAGCCTGCGGGCGCTGGAAAAGGCTCAGGTCATCCTGGTGGCACCGTCCCGCTGCGGAAAAACGCCCACCACCATGTACCTGGCGCTGCAGCACGGCATCTTCGCCGCGAACTTCCCGCTGGTGGACGAGGATTTCCAGCGGGAAGGGCTGCCCAAGCCGCTGCGGCCTTTTGTTGAGAAGTGTTTCGGGCTGTCCTCCAACCCCCTGCGGCTGAGCCAGATCCGCACCGAGCGGCGCCGCGGCTCACCCTACGCGTCGCTGCGGCAGTGCGGCTTCGAGCTGCGCAGCGCCGAGCAGCTTTACGTCTCCCACCGGATCCCGTACTTGAATTCGGCCACCGTGTCCGTGGAGGAAATGGCCGCCACCATCCTGCAGCGGATGAACCTCAAACATTAGGGAAAAATTTCACAAGCCCGGTGTGGCGCACATCATGTTGGTATGAGTGCTGTGGACCTGTCACTGTAGACAGGATCCGCGCCCACCAACCGGCCACAGCCGCGAGCGGGCAGCGCTGGCATGCCATCATCCCTGCAAAGGAGCAGCAAATATGACAACAGACATCCTGTGGTTCTCAGAACTCGGACTCAAGGACCTGGACCGGGTAGGCGGCAAGAACGCCTCCCTCGGCGAGATGGTGCAGAACCTCACCTCCGCCGGCGTCCAGGTACCAGACGGCTTTGCCACGACGGCCGACGCCTACCGCAGCTTCCTGGCTGACTCGGGCCTGGACCAGAAGATCGCCGACCGGCTGGTGGGCCTGGACACCGATGACGTGACCGCCCTGGCAGCAGCGGGCAAGGAAATCCGCGCGCTGATGCGCGAGACGCCCTTCCTGCCGGACTTCGAGGCGCAGATCCGGAACGCCTACCAGCAGCTGGTGGACAAGCACGCGGGCTCCGAGGACCTCTCCTGGGCCGTCCGTTCCAGCGCCACGGCGGAAGACCTCCCGGATGCCTCCTTCGCCGGGCAGCAGGAAACCTTCCTGAACGTCCGCGGCATCGAGAACATCCTGATCGCCATCAAGGACGTGTTCGCGTCCCTCTACAACGACCGGGCCATCGCCTACCGCGTGCACCACAAGTTTGAACACGCCGAGGTGGCACTCTCGGCGGGCATCCAGCGGATGGTGCGCTCCGACGTCGGCGCCTCCGGCGTGATGTTCACCATGGACACCGAGTCCGGGTTCCAGGACGCCGTGTTCGTCACGTCCTCCTACGGCCTGGGCGAGGCCGTGGTCCAGGGCGCCGTGAACCCCGATGAGTTCTACGTCTACAAGCCCGCGCTGCAGGCCGGGCGGCCCGCCATCCTCAAGCGCGGACTGGGCGAGAAGGCCCTCCAGATGACCTACACGGACAGCCAGGAGATCGGCCGGACCATCGACTTCGTGCCGGTCGAGGCCTCCCTGCGGAGCCGCTTCAGCCTCAGCGACGCCGACGTCGAGCAGCTCGCCCGGCACGCCGTCGCCATCGAGAACCACTACGGCCGTCCCATGGACATCGAATGGGGCAAGGACGGGACCGACGGCGGCCTGTACATCCTGCAGGCACGCCCGGAGACCGTGCAATCCCGCCGGGCCGCCGGCAGCCTGAGCCGTTTCCGCCTCAACGCGACCGGCCGGGTCCTGGCCGAGGGCCGTGCCATCGGCCAGCGCATCGGTGCCGGCAGCGTCCGCATCCTCACATCGATCGACCAGATGGCCGCCTTCAAGACCGGCGACGTCCTGGTCGCGGACATGACCGACCCGGACTGGGAACCGATCATGAAGCGCGCCTCCGCCATCGTCACCAACCGCGGCGGACGCACCTGCCACGCGGCCATCATCGCCCGCGAACTGGGGATCCCCGCCGTCGTCGGCACCGGTAGTGCCACGGATTCCCTTACCGACGGCCTCGAGGTGACCGTCTCCTGCGCCGACGGTGAGACCGGCACCATCTACGAAGGGCTCCTGGACTTCAGCGTCGAGGAAACCGCCATCACCGAGCTGCCGGAGGCCCCGGTCAAGGTCATGATGAACGTGGGTACGCCGGAGCAGGCGTTCACCTTCGCGCAGCTGCCCAACCACGGCGTGGGCCTGGCCCGGCTGGAATTCATCATCAACCGCCAGATCGGCATCCACCCCAAGGCGCTCCTGAACCTGGACAGCCAGCCGGCGGACGTGGCCGCGGAAATCCGGGAACGGATTGCCGC
>NZ_JAKFFD010000176.1:0-9107 GCF_036675385.1 Pseudarthrobacter sp.
ACGCTCCCCGTCACGAAGGCGAAGGCATAACATGACTGAGAACTCCGCCCAGGAACCACAGCCGCCCCGCGGCTTCAGCACCGAAACCCTGGACCTGCCGGGCTGGACGCACGTTTACTCCGGCAAGGTCCGCGACCTCTACGAGCCGGCGGACGAAGCCACGCGCCAGCAGGTGGGACAGGACTGCGTCCTGGTGGTGGCAAGCGACCGCATCAGCGCCTTCGACCACGTGCTGGCCAGCGAAATCCCGGACAAGGGCCGCATCCTCACGCAGTTGAGCCTGTGGTGGTTCGACCAGCTTGACGTGGTCCACCACGTGCTGGCATCCACCGTGGAGGACGGCGTTCCTGCGGCCGTGGAAGGCCGCGCGATGATCTGCCGGAAGCTGGACATGTTCCCCGTGGAATGCATCGCCCGCGGCTATCTCACCGGCACCGGGCTGCTGGAGTACAAGGCCCGGGGGACGGTCTGCGAGATTCCGCTGCCGCCGGGCCTGGTGGACGGGTCCCGGCTGGAACAGGCCATCTTCACACCGTCCGCCAAGGCCGATGTGGGCGAGCATGACGAGAACATCTCCTACAACGATGTTGTGGCCATGGTGGGGGACGACATCGCCGCACGCCTGAGCGAACTGACCCTGAAGATCTACACCGGCGCCGAGAAGATCGCGCGCGAACGCGGCATCATCCTGGCCGATACCAAGGTGGAGTTCGGCTACGACGCCGTGTCCGGGGCCATCACCCTGGGCGATGAGGTCCTGACGCCGGATTCCTCCCGTTTCTGGGATGCGGCCACGTATGAGCCGGGCAAGGCGCAGCCTTCGTATGACAAGCAGTATGTGCGCGACTGGCTCACGTCGGCTGAATCCGGCTGGGACAAGAGCTCAGACGTGGCGCCGCCCGCCCTGCCCGCGGACGTCGTGGCCCGGACGCGCAGCCGCTACGTCGAGGCCTACGAGAAAATCACGGGCAAGACGTTCGCCTAGAACAGCTTTGACGGGCCCGGCTTCGCGCCGGGCCCGTTTTGGGGCTCGGCCGGCCCTAGCTTGCTTTGACGTCTTTCGCTGCTGCTGCGGCCCGCTGCTGGGCCAGCCTGATCTCAAGGACTGCATCGAGTGCCTGCTGGACGCGGTCCGAGGCTCCCGCGGCGCTGAAGGCCTTCTGCGCTTCCTCGAGGTAGACCAGGGCTTCGTCGGACTCGCCGGCGGCTTTCAGCGACTTGCCCAGCAGGAGTGAAACTTCCCCTGCCGTGTGCTTGGCCAGCGCGTCGGATTCCGCGTGGATCTCCCGGAGCTTGTTGATGGCAGCCACGATGTCGCCGGTGAGATAGAGCCAGCGGGCGCGGATGAACGCAACTTCCAGCTGGTCGCTCTTGTTGCCCCCCACAATGGACAGCGCCAGTTCGGCGCGCTCGATGCTGGAAAGTGTTTCCGGTTCGACGATTCCGGAGGACAGCCGGACGGCGGCCGAGGCCTTGTTGAAACGGGCCCAGAGATCGATGTCGTTAGCGGGCGACAGCATCCGGGCGGCGCGCTCGTGGTACTTGATGCCCTCGGGGTAGTCGTGCCGCATAAAGGCCACGTTGCCGATCACCCAGGCAACCTCACCGGCAAGCTGGGACATGGAGTGCTCGTCCATCTGGTCATTCATGGCCTGGCAGTATTTCCAGGCCTCGTCGAGGCGGCCGCTCTCCGCCAGTGCCCCGATCAGCGCGCGGTAGGCGCCGATGATCAGGGTGGATCCGTTGGGCAGCTGGCCGCAGAGCTGGACGGCCGCCAGCGCATGCTCCACGGCAGTGCTCAGCTGGCCCTGTCCCTGGCAGATGGCGGCGAGCATCTGGCGGGCACGGACGGCAAGGCCGGCAGATTCCGTGGCCATGGGGTGCTCCAGGAGGTGCTGCATGATCTTTTGGCATTCCTGCCAGTTGCCCTGTTTGATCAGGCATTCGGCCTGCATGTAGGTCATGTTCCACCACGCGCTGGTGTTCTTGCCCTCCAGGGCTATCTGGGCTGCGTTGGCTGCGTGCGTGGCCGCCAGCGGGTAGTCCCGGAGGTCCCAGGCCTGGCGCGCGTAGAGGCCAGCCAGGACGTACTCGGCGTCGCTGACGGTGATGGGCTGGCTCCAGGCTTCCAGCGCCTTGGGCGCCAGCTCCAGCCTGCGGGCGAGCTCCTCGATCACTTCGGCCGTCGGCTCACGGCGGCCGGTTTCGAGGAGGGAGATGTAACTGGGGGAATACAGGTCCTTGCCCAGTTCAGCCTGTGTCAGCCCACGTTCGAGACGCTCCGCACGGAGCTTCTCCCCGAATCCGTTGCCCACGGGATTTCCTCCTGATTCTGGACAGTCTTTGTACTCAATGCTTGACAGTCCCTGTGGAAAACATTTTACAATGTATGTCAACAAGGACAGTGCTGACTTTGTAACGAATCCGACTCGTATTGAGGAACTTATATGTTGAAGAAGATTGCGGCCGCTGGCGTTCTCGCTGCTGCCCTGGCATTTTCTGCGGCGGCCCCGGCTGTCCTGTCGGCAGGTTCCATCGCCGACACCACCGGCGTATCCGTAGCCGTTGGCAACTGGCCCGATCCCATGTCCAAGCCCATCAAGGACAAGACCGGTGGCGGCACGTACACCACCAACGTTGGCAACTGGCCCGACCCGATGTAAGGAATCCTCTCAGGAGGTGCGGCCCCGGGGCATGGTCATCATGCCCCGGGGCTATTTCTTTGTCCGGGCACTTGACCGTTCCTAGCCCGGGCGCTTGACAGCCGGGAAACACAAAAGAGGGCCTCCCCTGGGGGAGACCCTCTTTCAATTGGTCGGGATGACAGGATTTGAACCTGCGACCTCGTCGTCCCGAACGACGCGCGCTACCAAGCTGCGCCACATCCCGATCCGCTGCAAAAGCAACTTTACAAGAATAGCCGACGCCGGGCCCGGATGTGAAATCGGCGGCGCAGGCCGGGTCAGATCCTTAGACCAGGGAGTCCTTCCAGGCGCCGTGGAGGTCTGCGAAGCGTCCGCCGCCGCCGATGAGTTCCGCGGGGGTGCCGTCCTCAACCACGCGCCCGTCGTGGACCACCAGGACGCGGTCGGCAGTTTCAACGGTGGAGAGGCGGTGCGCGATGATCAGCGCCGTCCGGCCGCCGCCCGCAGCAGCTGACCTCTCCGCCGCAGACCCCTCCGCCGCAGACCCCGCATCAGACGAGTCCGGGGCACCTGCCGGACTGCCGGCGTCGGACGTTGCCCGCAGAAGGCGCGCCAGGCCGCTCTGGACGAGCCGCTCTGAGGGGATGTCCAGGGACGAGGTGGCCTCGTCCAGGATCAGCACCGCCGGGCGGGCCAGGAACGCCCGGGCGAAGCTGATCAGCTGCCGTTGCCCGGAGGACACCCTGCCGCCGCGCTTGTTGACATCAGTGTCATAGCCTTCGGGGAGGTCGGTAATGAACTCGTGGGCGCCCACGGCCCGGGCGGCATCCTCGATCTCCGCTCGGGTTGCCTCCGGCCGGCCCAGCGCGATGTTGTCCGCCACGGAACCGCTGAACAGGAACGCCTCCTGCGTGACCATCACGATGTTCCGGCGCAGGTCCGCGGTGGTGAGGCTGCGCAGGTCAACTCCGTCCAGGGTCAGGGAGCCGGAGGAGACGTCGTAGAAGCGGGCGATCAGTTTGGCAAGCGTGGATTTCCCGGCGCCGGTCTGCCCCACCAGGGCAACGGTCTGGCCGGCGGGGATGTGCAGGTCCATGGTGGGGATGACCACAGGGCCGTCGCCGTAGCGGAACTCCACACCCTTGAAATCGACGGCGCCACTGGCATCGCGGAGCGCAACAGGGTTCTTGGGCGGACGGACCGTGGGAACCTCTTCCAGCAGGCCGGACACCTTCTCCAGGGCAGCCTGGGCGCTCTGGAAGGAGTTGTAGAACATGGCCATCTGGTCCACCGGCTGGAAGAAGCGTTTGGTGGAAAGGATCAGTGCCAGCAGTACGCCCACGGCGAGGTCCCCGCCCAGGACGCGGAACCCGCCGAACAGGAGCACCACGGCCACGCAGACGTTGCCGATCAGCACCAGGCCGGGCTGGAAGATGCCGTTGAGGTTGATGGAGCGCACGGTAACCAGCCGGTAGTCCTCTGACAGCTGGCCGTACTTCGCGGCGTTCTCGGTTTCCTTGCGGAAGGCCTTCACGGCGCGGATCCCGGTCATGGTTTCCACAAAGTGCACAATCAGCCGGGCGGAGACCACACGGGACTCACGGAACACGATCTGGGAGTGCTTCTGGTACCAGCGCGACAGGAAGTACATCGGGACGCCGGCGGCCAGCACGATCAGGCCGCTGCGCCAGTCCAGGGCAAACACCGTGACAGCCGTGAAGACCATAAACAGCAGGCCCGAGGCCAGGGAGCTGACGCCGGAGTCGAGGAGTTCCCGCAGCGCCTCCAGGTCCGAGGTCTGCCGGGCGATGATCCGTCCCGACGTGTACTTTTCGTGGAACTCCAGGCTCAGGCGCTGCGTGTGCCGGAAGACCCGGACGCGCAGGTCCAGCAGCATCGCCTGGCTGAGCCGCGCCGTGGAGGTGACGTAGAGGGCGGTGAGTCCCGCCGTCGCGATCGCTGCGAGCAGGTAGGCGACGCCGGTAAGCACCAGAGGGAGGTTGTCGCCCGCCTGCAACGACGGGAGGGCGTGGTCGATGCCGAACGCGATCAGTGCAGGCCCGGCCACGCGCGCGGCCTGGGACAGGACCACGGTGGCGATGGTCAGCCAGAACCTGAGCCGCACCGGACGGATCAGCGTGGCCAAAAGGGCGAGCGACCGCCGTCGTACGGTTTT
Source organism: Pseudarthrobacter sp. (assembly GCF_036675385.1). NCBI lineage: Bacteria > Bacillati > Actinomycetota > Actinomycetes > Micrococcales > Micrococcaceae > Pseudarthrobacter > Pseudarthrobacter sp. Next base: position 4,822 of record NZ_JAKFFD010000176.1, read on the forward strand.
ACTGTCCGACTTGCTGAGGTGGGTGTTGTCCTCATTGGCGGTGCCGAAGGTTGCGTTACTCATCGGATGCTGTCCTCTGACTCGTCCTCAAGCTCCGACAGTTCCGAATCCAGGTCCCGTGGTTCCTGGTCCAGGCTGGCGATGACGTAGCGGTAATGGGGGTTGTGCGCCAGAAGTTCCGTGTGGGTTCCGACGGCGGCGATCCGGCCATCCTCGAGCAGCGCCACCCGGTCAGCCAGCGCAACGGTGGACGGGCGGTGCGCGACGATCAGTGTGGTGGTGTCCTTCAGGACCGCGCGGAGCCGGGTTTCCACAAGTTCCTCGGTATGCACGTCCAGGGCCGAGAGCGGATCGTCCAGCACGAGGACGCGGGGCCGCGCCGCGATGGCCCGTGCCAGGGCGATCCGCTGCCGCTGCCCGCCGGAGAGGCTCAGGCCCTCCTCGCCGATGAGTGTGTCCACGCCCTCCGGCAGCGAGTACGCGAAGTGGGCCTGCGCCACATCCAGGGCTTCGTCCAGGGCTTCCTCGGTCCGGTCCGGCGCCCCGAGGAGCACGTTGTCGCGGACGGAACTGGAGAACAGGGTGGTGTCCTCGAACGCGACGCCCACCACGCGCCGGAGCCCGTCGACGTCGAACTCGCGCAGGTCCACCCCGTCGATCGTGATGGAGCCGTCGGTGACGTCGAACAGGCGCGGGACCAGCTGGATCAGCGCGCTCTTGCCGCTTCCCGTGATGCCCACCAGAGCCATGGTCTCGCCCGGCCGGACGTCCAGGTTGATCTCTTTAAGGATGGGCTTGTCCGGTGCGTCCTCGAACGCGAACGTGGCGTTCTTGAAGCTGAGCGCGCCCTTCAGCTGCGAGGGGCTGCGCGGCGCCGGGGGACTGGTGATGGTGTTGACCGAATCCATGACCTCGAAGTGGCGGTCGACGGCGGACTTGGCGGTTAGTGCCATGGCCAGCAGCATGCCGGAGAACTCCACCGGCGCGGCGATGACGGCGGCGGTGGCGAAGAACGCCACCAGCGCGCCGATGCTCAGCTGGCCGCTGGCGCAGAGCATCACACCCACCACCAGCCCGGCGCCGAGTGCGAGTTCCGGCAGCAGGGTAACCACCATGGTGAACGTCGCCTGGTGCTTCGCCTTCACGATCTCGGTCTGGCGGAGTTCCTCGGCCTGTTCGTTGAAGTTCTCCAGGGCCTCGCGGCTGCGGCCGAAGGCCTTCAGGACGCGGATGCCGTGGACGGATTCCTCCACCGTGGTGGCGAGGTCGCCGGCCTGGTCCTGGCTCCGCCGCGCCACTTTGCTGAAGCGCGTCCGGAACCGGAAGCCGTATGCCATGATGGGCACCGCCGCGGCCAGGAAGATCAGGGCCAGCTGCCAGCTCATGGAGAACATGACCACAATGCCGATGACCACCGTGAGTGTGGTGACCACCAGCATGATGGCACCGAACGCCATCCAGCGGCGCAGGAAGTTCAGGTCCGTCATGGCACGCGACAGCAGCTGGCCGGAGCCCCAGCGGTCGTGGAAGGACACCGTCAGGTCCTGCAGGTGCCCGTAGAGCGAGACCCGCATCCGGGTTTCCACGGTGGTGGCCGGGTTGATCACAAACTGCCGGCGGAGCGCCACGAGTCCCGCCTCGGCGATGCCCAGGACCAGGATGACGACGGCGGCAGTCCAGACGGCGTCCGACGTGCCACCGGGTTTAAGGGACTCATTGACGAGGACCCGCAGCACCTGCGGGATGGTCAGCGCCACGACGCTGGCCAGGAGTGCGCAGAGGAGTCCCATCACCAGCCGGGGGATGATCGGCCTCACGTGAGGGTAAAGACGGCTGATGGATCTGAAAAATGAGGTCTGCTTGGCCATGCCCGCTTCTCAAGCTCTAAATCGAATGTAGTTTCCCTTAGCAACTACCCTATGCCATGGCGTGAGCAGGTTCACACCTTCGTTATTCGGGGGAGGTGAGCGTCAGCAGGACGGCCTCGGGTTTGCAGGCGATGCGGATGGGAGCGAACCGGGAGGTGCCGATGCCGCCCGAGACGTTGACCGGCGTCGTACGTCCGTTGCTTTCCCAGTTGTTGAGTCCCTTGGCCCGCCACGTGGGGAGGTCGCAGTTGGACACCAGGGCGCCGTAGCCGGGGATGCAGAGCTGGCCGCCATGGGTGTGGCCCGCCAGCAGCAGGTCAGCGCCGTCCTGCGTGAAATGGTCCAGGACCCGCTGGTACGGGGCATGGATGACCGCAACCCGGAGGTGCGCGTTCTGGTCTTGGTCACGGGTGCCGCGGGGCCAGCCCGCATAGCGCTCCCGGCCCAAGTGCGGATCGTCCACGCCGGAGAAGTCGAAACGGATGCCCTTCAGTACCACCGATTGGTGCCGGTTGGTGAGGTCCACCCAGCCACGCATGCCGAAGCCGGACCGCAGCCGTGGCCAGTCCAGTTCGGTTTGTTTGGGCTTGATCTTCGATGGACCCAGCAGGTAGGACGCGGGGTTCTTGAAGCTCGGGCCGTAGTAGTCGTTGGACCCCGGGACGAAAACGCCGGGGAATTCCAGGAGCGGGCGCAGTGCCTTAAGCAGGGGTTCCACCGCCTTGACGTGGCTGAGGTTGTCCCCGGTGTTGACCACCAGGTCAGGCTCCAGCGACGCCAGCGACTCAAGCCAGCGCGCCTTGGTGTCCTGGCCCGGGACGAAGTGGATGTCGCTCAGGTGCAGGACGCGGAAGGGAGGGTGGCCTGCGGGCAGGATGGGCAGTGCCTCCTCGCGCAGGACAAACTGGTTCTTCTCCCACAGCCCGTATCCGAAGGCGGCGATCCCCGCCGCAGCGCCCGCGCCGGCGGTGACGGCAAAGCCGCGCCCGATGTTCCGGACGCGGCTGGCCAATGCAGGGCTGACTGCCATGGAGCTAGTTCTTCTTGTCGCTGTTGCCCGGTGCAGGGTCCGTGGACGGCTGCGGGGCCGGAGCCGTGGCAGGCGCGGTGGCCGGCGTTGACGGCGTGGTCCGGGCAGGCGTTCCGCTCACCATGTTGGTGGGCGGGGCCGTGAACGCGTTCGTGCCATACGCCGGAGCGACCTGGGCCATGTACTTGGAGAACATGGGGCCGGCGATCATGTAACCGTCGATCGCCTTGTAGAACTGTCCGTTGACCGTCAGGTTCCGGCCCGGCCGGAGCTGGTCACCCAGCGGGTCGCCGAACCACGCCGCGGTGGCCACACCGGTGGTGAAACCCACCACCCAGGTGGAGCCGTTGGTGTCGTTGGTGCCGGTCTTGGCAGCCACCGGGAAGTTGGTCTTGGTGGAGAGCCGCGGCTGAATGAGCGATCCTGAACCCTCATCAAGGACCTTCTGCATGGCATATGCCACGCCCCGGGCGACCTCCGGTTTGACGGCATCGCGGCAGCTCGTGGCCTGGGCCGGGAGCTGTGCGCCGGTCTGGTCCGTGACAGACGTGATGGCGATGGGCTCGCAGTACTTGCCGTCGTTGGCGAACGTGGCGAACGCGGAGGCCATCGTCAGTGGGGCCGTCTGCGTTGAGCCGATCAGGTTGGCCAACGTGGTCATCTTGACTGGCGGGTTGGGATCGTCACCCACCGGCAGGCCACCGTGGATTCCGACGGCATCCACGATCTTCTGGATGCCGCAGAGGTCAACCTGCGCAGCCGAGGCGAAGGTGGCCGTGTTGATCGAGTTCTGCAGGCCGTACAGGATCGTCATGTTCCGGTAGTAGCCGTCGTCGGAGTTTTGCAGGTCGAAGCTGCCGGGAATCCTGGCGTCATACCAGCCGACGGTGGGTTCCGGGCAGGTGTTCCTCCACGGGAAGGTCTGCGGGTACGTGCGGGTGGCGGCGTTGACGTTGGCGTTCATGGACTTGCCCTCGTTCAGCCATTCGGCAAACGTGAAGGGTTTCATGGTGGAGCCGGGCTGGAATCCGCCCAGGCCGTTGAGGTCGTTGCCGTCCTTGTCCAGCTTGTCCACGTTGAAGTTCTGTGTCTGGTTGAACTTGCCCTCGGTGGGCAGATACGAGGTGTTTTGCGCCATGTTCAGGATCTTGCCGGAGTTGGGCTGCACGGAGACGATGGACGCACCCCAGTTGTCCGTATTGACGCCGGCAGCCGCATCCGACTCGGCCTGGGCAACGTTCTGGGCGTTGACGTCCAGCGTTGTCGTGATGGTCAGGCCGCCGCGGAACACCATCTGCTCACGCTCTTTGGGAGTGGCGCCGTAGGCCGGGTTGTTGAGCAGCAGGTGCAGCACATAGTCGCAGAAATAAGGTGCCGTGGAGGCGTAC
>NZ_JAKFFD010000234.1:0-9079 GCF_036675385.1 Pseudarthrobacter sp.
CACCTGCGTGAGGTAGGAATTGGCAGTGGCCGTATCGCCGTCAATGACCGCCGTGCTGTACCGCTGGACAACGCCCGGCGGCGTTGCCTCATTCAGCACCTCCGGCTCCCCGCGGGTGAAAACAACTGCCAGCGCGATCACAACCAGCAATGTAATGGCCGCGATGATGGCGATGAGAATCCGGTCAGTTTTTCCCGCCGCAGCGTTCATCCCGTCAGTATCGCGCACAACACCCCACTTCGTATGTGCCTTCCGGCCCTACGCGTCCCGTTTGCACTGTTGATGATTGTGTCGTTCAGGGGCCGGCCCTGATCGGCATAGCGGTTGCCCCGGGAGGAACTCACAAAAGGCCGGTGAAAAGCAAGAGGCTTCCGAGAGTTCACAATGTGAGCGAAACTGCGTAGCGTCGATCATATGGACACCGTTATCCGCACGGTCGATCTCCGCAAGAACTTCGGTCGGGTCCAAGCGCTCGACGGTCTCAACCTTGAGGCCATGGCAGGCGAGATCCACGGCTTCCTCGGCCCCAACGGCGCTGGGAAGTCCACCACGCTGCGCATCCTCCTCGGCCTGGCCCGAGCGTCGTCCGGCAGCGCAACGGTTCTGGGCCTCCACCCCTGGACCGACGCCGTCGAACTCCACCGCCGGGTGGCCAGCGTGCCGGGCGATGTGAATATCTGGCCCAACCTATCCGGAGGCGAAGCGATCGATCTCCTGTCGCGCCTGCGCGGAGGCACAGCCGACCAGGAAGCCTACAGGCAGAAACGGCACAGACTCTGCGAGGCCTTCGACTTCGACCCGGGTAAGAAGGGCCGCGCCTACTCCAAGGGCAACCGACAGAAGGTGGCCCTCATTGCGGCACTCGCCACCGAGGCGGAGGTCTACCTCCTGGATGAGCCGACCAGCGGCCTGGACCCCCTTATGGAGGCCGTCTTCATGCGCGAAATCCGGCGGCTGGCGCAGGAGAAAGGCGCCACAGTCCTCCTCTCAAGCCACATCCTCTCCGAGGTCGAGCAACTGGCCGACCGGGTGAGTATCATCCGCGCCGGAAGGATCGTCGACGGCGGGACGCTCGACTCCCTCCGACACCTCACCCGAACGGAAGTCTCCTTCACCCAGGACAGTACGGACATTACTGCCCTGGCCAGCCTCTCCCCGGTGCACGATCTCACCATCGCCGAAGGCCGGGTCAAGTTCGGCGCCGATTCCGACAGCGTCCACGAGGTCCTGCCGCTGCTGGGCAGCATGGGGGTCAAGGGGCTTCTCGTCGCTCCCCCGTCGCTCGAGGAGCTGTTCCTGCGCCACTACGGCGACCAGGTCGCCTCTGCCGTCCCGGACGCGGACGACGGCGGCCCGCACCGCCGTCGCCACCGCGCCGAGGCGCGGAGCGGCGCCTGAAATGAGGATCTTCCTGGTCCTGTACATGCAGCGGCTCCGCCGTGACAGGTGGCAGCTCGTCGCTTGGGTGCTCTCCATCGGGCTGCTTGCCCTGTTTGCTACCGCGGCAGTCGCCCGGACGTACGGCGACGAAGCCTCCCGGGCGGAAATCCTGCGGCTGGCCACGGCGACGCCGGTGATTCTCGTGCTTCGTGGCCTGGTCCGAGGCGCTGAGCTTGGCGCCTTCACGTTCTTCCTGATCTACGCCTTCCTCGCCCTCCTCGCCGGGCTGATGAGCACGTTCCTGGCCGTCCGTCACACGCGGGCCGAGGAGGAGTCCGGTCGGGCAGAGCTTATCTCCGCGACGCCCGCCGTTCGGTGGCCCCCCCTCGCCGCCACGGCGGTGCACGGGCTGGTGGCGAACGCACTCGTCGCGACGGCCGTCGCCCTGGCCTTCCTCGCCAGCGGCCTCGACCCTGCCGGCTCACTCATCGCCGGCGCAGCGACAGGAGCCGTGGGTGTCGCCTTCCTCGGCGTCGGACTCCTTGCCGCCGAATTCCTCAGCACCTCACGCGGAGCGAACGGCATCGCATCTGCATTCGTCGTCCTCGCCTACCTGCTCCGCGGATTCGGCGACGCGACCGGACAGATCAGCGAGGACGGCCTCACGGTCACGGCCGCTTGGCCAAGCTGGGTATCACCGATCGGCTGGGGCCAGCAGACGTTCGCCTACACGGGCAACCGGGCCTGGCCCCTCCTGCTCCACCTCACGCTCGCGGCAGCGAGCCTCGCCGCCGTCGTCATCATCATGGCGCGACGCGACGTCGGCGCCAGCGTCCTCGCGGGCAGATCAGGGCGGACTGATGCGAGGCCGGGCCTCCGGGGGCCGTTCGCACTCGCCCAGCGGCTCCAGCAAGGGGCGATCGCCAGCTGGTGCGTTGCCGGCCTCGCAACAGGCCTGCTCACCGGCTCCCTCGGATCGGCCGTAGAATCTTCGGTAACCACCAGCCCTTCCGTGACGGCCGCCCTGCGCGCAATGATCCAGGCACAGGGAATCTCAATGACCCAACTACTCATCGCGGCCCTGTTCTCGATTGCCGGTGTCCTCGCCGCGGTCTGCGGCTTGCAGGCCGTCCTGCGCTTGCGCCAGGAGGAAGTGGCGGGGACCGGCACGCTCGTTCTGTCGGGAGCGGTGGGCCGCGTGCGCTGGCTCGGGAGCTTCCTGGGGCTGGGCGCAGTATCCGTGGTGCTCGTCCTGGGCTTCGCAGCCTTCGGGGCGTGGGTGTCGCTGGCCGCATCCGGGGACACGTCCAGCGAAGTCGGCGACGTCTGGCAGACGGCCCTCAACCAACTCCCCGCCGCCCTCATCTACCTCGCCCTGCCCGCCGTGGTGTTCGTCCTCTGGCCGCGGGCCACGATGCCGCTCGGCTGGACGCTACTGGGCCTCGGGGTCGCCCTCGGCATCTACGGCGGGATGCTCGGCTTCGACCAGGCCGTCCGCGACCTCTCGCCCTTCACGCACACCCCGGTCACGACCGCCCAGGGGACGGACTGGAGCGGTGGCTTCTGGATGCTTAGCATCGCGGGAGTTCTCGCTGCGACGGCGCTGGCTGCGATGCGCCGCCGGGAGGTGGGCACCGAATAACGGTCTCCACGGCCAGGTCACGGGTGCTGCGGTGAACGCCATCTTGGACGCGCTGCCCAAATACCAGTCAGGCATCGCGCGTTGCCTTTCTTGAGGGACGAGTGCGACTATCAAGGTTACTTTCGGCCCAGCGGGCGCACCGCCATGTCTGCGCAGGATGCTTGATTCGAATAGGCTTGCAGGATCCCCACCGCTTCCAAGCGTTACCATGACTGGATTGGACACCATCAATGAGTTTGATCCGGCTGAACGACGTCAACGTGAGCTTTGACAAAACCCAAGTTCTCCGCGAGGCCTTTTTCAAGCTTGAAGCAGGGGACAGGGTCGGCCTGATCGGCAAGAACGGTTCGGGCAAGTCCACCATCCTGAAGCTGATCCAGGGCCAGGTGGCTCCCGACTCCGGGACCGTCGCCGTCGAGCTCGGAACCAAGGCTGCGTACTTCTCCCAGTTCTCCGAGCTGAACGGCGAATCCACCATCGCGGAGGTCCTGGACGGACTGTTCGCCCACGTGAAGGAGATCGAAGCCGAGCTGGCCGGCATCGATACGGCCATCGCCGCCGACTCCTCGGACGCAGCACGGCTGGATGAACTGATCCACCGCCAGTCCGAACTCTTTGAGGCGATGGACCGGCTGGATGGCTGGGACTACCAGCGCAGCATCGACAAAGTGCTCACCACTCTCGGCTTCAGCGACCACCACCGCACCTGCGCCATCGATGAACTCTCCGGCGGCTGGCGGAACCGGGCAGCGCTGGCAAAGATCCTGCTGGAAGCCCCGGACGTCCTCCTGCTTGATGAACCCACCAACTACCTTGACGTGGCCGGCGTCGAATGGCTCGAAGGCTGGTTCCGGACCTTTAAAGGCGCTGCGATCATCGTCTCGCACGACCGGAAGTTCCTGGACTCCGTTGTCACCCGGATCATCGAAGTGGAGAACTTCCACCTCCACGAATATCCGGGAAACTTCGCCGAATATGTGGTGGCGAAGCAGTTCAAGCTCAAGAGCCTGGAGAGCCAGTTCGTTCACGAGTCCGAGCTGCTGGCCTTCGAGGCCGAAGGCATCTCCGACCGGCGGGAAGCGGCCAAGGCGGCCGGCAAGGGACTGGCAAACCAGCTGGCCAGGATCAAGAAGTCCCGGGCGCCCCGGCCCGTGGACCAGATCATCACGGAGATTTACGGCGGTCTGTACGTCAAGGATGTCCTGTGCCGGGTGGAGTCCCTGAGCAAGGCCTACGGCGGCCGGACGCTGTTCAGCGGCCTCAGTTTCGAGATCGGGCGTGGTAACCGCATCGCCGTCGTCGGGTCCAACGGCAGCGGCAAGACCACGTTGCTCCGGGCGCTCACCGGCGAAGAGCCGGCCGATTCAGGCAGCGTGGCCTGGGCCAAGGGCGCCGGAATGGTCTCCTACAACCAGGTCCTGGAAGAACTGGACGACGACGACACGGTCACCCATGCGGTCAACGCGATGCCTGACAGCCTGGCCCTGACTGCGACGAAGAAGTCGGTGAACAGGTTCCTTGCCATGTTCCAGTTCTCCGAAGCCGATCTTAAGCAAAAGATCGGCAACCTCTCAGGCGGCCAGCGCGCCCGGGTGGCCATGGCCCAATGCCTGCTCTCGGGTGCTTCGGTGCTGCTGCTGGATGAGCCCACCAACCACCTGGACCTCTCCAGCACCCAGGTTATGGAACGCGCCCTGCTGCATTTCCCGGGAGCAGTGGTGGTGGTCAGCCACGACCGCTTCTTCACCGACAAGATTGCCAACCGCCGGCTGGTATTCAGCGCTGCAGACTCAGGCCACGGGAGTGTGGAACTCCACGTCGCCTGAGGTTCGGCGGAGCCCCGCAGCCTCCGCCCCTACAGCCAGCCTTTCCTCTTGAAAATGGCGTACATCAGGCCTGCGGTGCCGGCCATCAGCGCGATGGCCATCGGGTAGCCAAGGGCCCAGTGGAGTTCGGGCATGTGGTCGAAGTTCATTCCGTAGACGCCGGCCACGAAGGACGGTGCAAAGAAGATCGCCGCCCAGGAGGAGATCTTCTTCACCTGTTCGTTCTGTTCGGCACTGGCCTGGTTCTGCCGGTTGGCGGTCAGCGTTCCGTCCAGCGTGAGGGCGTTCTGCAACAAATCACGGAATGAATCGGCGCGCGAGATGACTCTCTCCACATGGTCCTCGACGTCCCGCAGGCTGTGCTGCAGTTCAGAGTCCACGCCGTACTTTTCAAAGCCACGCTTGAGCTGCTGCATCATGTCCGGCAGGGGATGGATGGCGCGCTGGAACTGGATCACTTCGCGGGCCAGTTCGTAGATGCGGCGGGAGACGGTGGTGTCCCCGCTGAAGAGCTGGTCCTCGATCTCGTCAATGTCGTTTTCCAGCCCGGCCACCACCGGTGCGTAGTCGTCCACCACCAGGTCCAGCAGCGCGTAGAGAACGGCCTCCGGGCCGTGTCGGAGCAGGTCGGGCCGGCCCTCCAGACGGCGCCTCACCCGGGCAACGCCGGCCATCTCGGCATGGCGGATGGTGACCACAAAATTCCGGCCGGTGAAGATGTGCAGCTCGCCGAACTCCACGGTCTCGGTGGCGTCCAGGTACCGCGCCGGGCGGAGCACCGTAAAGAGGTTGTCCTCGTAGCGTTCAAGCTTGGGCCGCTGGTGCGCCGAGATGGCGTCCTCCACCGCCAGGGCGTGCAGCCCGAATTCGGTGGCAACGGCCGTCATTTCCGCCGCCGTGGGCCGGTATAGCCCGATCCAGGCCATGCCCCCGCGCTCGGCGAGCGTTTCAAAGGTCTGTTCCAGGCTCTCCGGTTCCGCGCTGCGGACGCCGTCCACGTAGACGGCATTGTCGATGATGGTCACGTCAGGACATTGCCCCGATGATCGCGCCGGCCACCGTCATGGCGAGCAGGTCGTGTCCGGAATCGATCAGGGTGACCGTTGTCGGGCGGCCGGCGAACCCGTTGTGGATGACGTGCCCGCCGGCGCGGAACACCAGCCCGAGTACCAGCGCGAACAAGCCGCCCGCCGCTGCGTTGTCCAGGCCCAGCTTGCTGATCAGGACAGCCAGCAGGACGGCGGTCAAGGCGGCGGTGACCATCATGGGAACCCAGATCCCCGCGCCGCCGCTGATGTTCTTGAGGTCCTCTTCAGTCTTTCCGATGGCGGCCATCCACCGCTTGCCCAGCACGGCCGGCAGGTACCAGACAAAGCCGATGGCCATGCTCAGGACGAAGGCCAACGCCACGGCGAGCCAGTTGATCTGTGAAATATGCGAAGCCCAATCCATGCTCGAATCCTAACTGCCCTCGGCTGGCCCGCCGCCGCCCTCGGTCAATTGCCTGGGCCGTGTTGGGGTGCCGGGCGCGGCCTGTGCCAGGCGCCTGATCAGGGGTTCAGTCCGGTAAGGGATATGGGTGTGGAGAGCCAGGACAGTTTCGGTCCGGATGACGCCCTTGATGCGGAGGATCTGGCGGAGGGCGGACTGCAGGTTGTGCGTATCGGTGGCCACCACACGGCACCACACGTCACCTCGCCCCGAGATCTCATGGACCTCCAGGACCTGGGGGAGCAGCCGGAGGGCGCCCACGACTCCGTCCAGTTCCCGGTGCGTCACTTCGATCGTGACGAAGGCGACGACGTCGTACCCCACGGCCTCGAGGTCGATCTCGCGGCCGCCGTCGTGCAGCACTCCGGCCCGGAGCAGGCGCCGGACCCGCGACTGCGCTGTGTTGCGCGCAATCCCCAGCACCTCGGCTAACTCGCCGATCTGGATGCGGGGATCGTGGATGAGTTCCAGGAGGATCTTCAGGTCAGTGGGATCAAGGGTGGGCAAACTGTCACTTTCAGCTATTGGAGACACCATGAATTGCGTATTTTGCTCAATTGTTCCATGGACAAGCGCCCAAACGGTCACCTCTGAAGCATTCTTTAGGTATCAATTCCCCCCGGGGCGGCCTCCCACAAGGACCTCCCTCCCCGGTCGACGCCAAGGCAGCGCCAATGACAGTCTTCAATGAACTCCGCATGCGTCCGGCCACCGCCGGGCGCCAGGGCTGGGATGCATCCACCAGCGCACGGCTGGTGATGGCCGGCGCTGTCATCTTCACCTTGCTGGTCGGTGCGAACCTGGCTACGCCTCTGTATCCGCTGCTACAGGCAAACCTTGGCCTATCGGCACTCGGCGTCACGGCGGCCTTTGCCAGCTATGTCCTGGCCCTGGTTGCAACGTTGATGCTGGCCGGGCACTGGTCGGACCACATCGGCCGGCGGGCGGCGCTTATCCTGGCTGTACTCGCCGGACTGGCGGGCAGTTGGGTCTTCTCGCAGGCCGAAAACCTCGTGGCGCTCTCTGCCGGACGGGCCCTTCAGGGTGTGGCCGTTGCCCTGGCCACGGGTGCCAGCGCAGCCGCACTGCGGGAACTGCTCCCGACCCGGCCGGAGTGGGCCACCCGTTTCACCCTGCTGGCGACGGCGGGAGGGGTAGCAGCCGGTCCGGTCATCGGCGGCCTGCTGTCGCTGCTGCCCGGGCCCACCACAGCCCCGTACTATGTTCACTCGCTCGCCCTGGCGGCAATGCTGGTGCCGCTGTACCTGCTTCAGGCCCGGCCGGCCATCAAGCCTCCGGTCGGCCGGCGGCCCGTCCTGGCCCTGGCTCCCCGCCGGCCTTCGGTATCCAGTGAGGCGAGGGGCGCTTTCTGGCTGGCGGCGGCCGTGGGCTTCCTCAGCTTCTCCGTCTTTGGATTTTGCCTGTCGCTGGCACCGGCCTATTTCGCCCCGATCATTCAGACCGATTCACGGCCGTTGATCGGCGCCCTGGCCGGGATGACGCTGGCCGCCTCCGCCCTGAGCCAGGTGCTGTCCGTGCGGGGCCGCTTTGTGGTGCCCGCGGGGCTGGCGGTCCTGGGCGCCTCGGTGCTGCTCCTGGCTGCCGCGGCCGCCTGGAGCAGTCCGCTGATGCTCGCCGCGGCCAGCGTCTGTGCGGGGCTGGGCCAGGGGGTCGCCTTCCGGACGGTCTTCAATGATGTGGCCGCCAAAGTGGAATCGTCACAGCACGCCCAGGTCATCAGCACCGTATATGTCATCACGTACCTGGGCAGCGCCGTACCCGTCATCGGGCTGGGCTGGGCAACGGCGGTGTTCGGGCTGCCGACGGCGGTCGCGGGCTTCGTGGTGCTGTGCAGCGCCGCTGCACTGGCGCTGTCCGCCGTCACGCTTCGGACGGCGCTGCAGCGGACAGCCTAGTCCGGCAGCGGGCCGTGGTTCCCCTGGATGTGCTCAAAGACGAGGGTGGTCTCGGTGTGGCCCACCACGGGGTCGGTGGCGAGATTGTCCAGGACCCAGTCCCGCAGGTCCTCGGTGCTGGCAACGGCGATGTGCAGCAGGTAATCCACGGAGCCTGATGTGTGGAAGGTGGAGAGGACCGCGGGCAGGTGCGGAACGCGGGCTGTAAACCGGTCGATCTGGTCCCTGTCGTGGGCCCTCAACCGGACGGCCACAAGCGCCTGGACGGACCTGCCGATGGCCGAGAGGCTGAGCTTCGCCTCAAATCCCTGGACAATGCCACGTTCGGACAATGCGCGGGTCCGCATGAGCGCGGTGGACGGTGCAATGCCCACCAGTTCTGCCAACTGCTTGTTGGAGATCCGTGCATCGTCCACCAAGGCGGCCAGAAGCCGTTCATCGATGGCATCCAGCGGCTCAAAGTGGCTGGCCGGCCGGATGCTTTTTGGGTTGCTGCTCATGGAATCTCCTTGAATGTCCGTCAGTTCATCCTAGACGCCGGATTCCTGTTGATCACCCCGGAACGCAACCTTCCCTGCCGAACAATCGCCAGACACACGTGCCATTTAATGGCGGATAGTTCTACGGCCGCGCGGCTTCTGCCTGCCCTTGTGCGGCGGCCCGTGCGGCTTCGCCGTGCCCCAGGGGATGTACGACGGCGGCTGTCACCGCCGTGATGCACGCCAGGGCCATGATTGCCACGGCAAGCGCCGTCCAGCCCAGGGACTGGAACACCAGTCCGCCGGCCCAGCCGATGACGCTGGAGCCCAGGTAATAGGCCAGGT
>NZ_JAKFFD010000150.1:0-1690 GCF_036675385.1 Pseudarthrobacter sp.
TGGTGGCTCCGACCGGCGTCGATCCGGTGACCTTTCGATTTTCAGTCGAACGCTCTACCAACTGAGCTACAGAGCCTAGGTGACATGTCACCTTGACCGCCGGAATTTCTTCCGGCAATCAGAGCGACCCTGACGGGACTTGAACCCGCGACCTCCGCCGTGACAGGGCGGCGCGCTAACCAACTGCGCTACAGGGCCTTGATTTTCTTGCTTTGCGGCATCGCTACCGCTTTTTTCAAGGCTTCCAGCTTACCAGACGTTTTCAGCCTGCCAGACCAGTTCCTTGCGTACCCCCAACGGGATTCGAACCCGTGCCGCCGCCGTGAAAGGGCGGTGTCCTAGGCCGCTAGACGATGGGGGCCAGAACCCGTTCGGCACAAAATAAAAGGCTTCGAGCCGAGGCTCTCAGTCTTGTCTTTTGCAGTTGCTCCGAACTGGACTCTAAAACTATAGGGCCTCGGCGGGAATAACTCAAAATCGGCCCGCAGGCACCTGACTGAAGCGGCGGGAACAGGCGAAGATGGACAGATGGATGCCGTCGCCGCACTCAATGAAATTGCTTTCTGGTTGGAACGGGAACGCGCTGCCACGTTCAAGGTCCAGGCCTTCCGGAAGGCGGCGGGGATCATCGCCGGGCTTGATCCTTCCGAGGTGGCTGCCCGGGCCCGGGACGGCAGGCTCAAGAGCATGAAGGGCATCGGCGACAGGACCTACCAGGTGGTCCGGCAGGCAGTGGACGGCGACGTGCCCGAGTACCTTGAGGACCTGCGCCAGCGCAGCGCGGCGCCCCTGGCGGACGGCGGGGCCGAGCTCCACGCAGCACTCCGCGGCGACCTCCACAGCCACAGCGACTGGTCCGACGGCGGCTCCCCCATCGAGCTCATGGCAGACGCCGCGCGCCTGCTGGGCCGCGAGTACCTGGCCCTGACGGACCACTCCCCCAACCTGACGATCGCCAACGGGCTCAGCGCCGAGCGCCTGACCGAACAGCTCGACGTTGTGGCTACCATCAACGCCGCCGCAGTTGACGGCAAGAAGGACGGATTCCGGCTCCTGACCGGCATCGAGGTGGACATCCTGGAATCCGGCGAACTGGACCAGTCACCGGACATGCTGGCGCGGCTGGATATTGTGGTGGCCAGTGTCCATTCGAAGCTCAGGGCAGACCGCGCCACCATGACGCGGCGGATGCTCCAGGGCATCCAGAACCCCCGGACCAACGTGCTGGGCCACTGCACCGGACGCCTGGTGGAAGGCTCCCGCGGCACGCGTCCGCAATCGGACTTCGACGCCCGGGAGGTCTTCGCGGCGTGCGCGGAATACAACGTGGCGGTAGAGATCAACTCCCGCCCCGAGCGGCAGGACCCGCCGGATGACCTGATCCAGCTTGCCCTCGACGCCGGCTGCCTGTTCTCGATCGACAGCGACGCCCACGCTCCGGGCCAACTCGACTTCCTCCAGTACGGGGCTGCCCGCGCCGCGCACAACAACATTCCCGCGGAGCGCATCGTGACCACCTGGCCCCTGGAACGGCTGCTGGAGTGGTCGGCCCGGGATTGGCAGAAACTCGACTAGCCTGTATGTCCTTGCCGGACGCCCGTTCCGGGCTGAAAATGGTGCCGTGGCCGCCTGCCGACGCCGTACTTCTATGGTTCTTTGAGGCCGTCGACTAGCCGGGCGTTGGGGGTCA
>NZ_JAKFFD010000015.1:0-36197 GCF_036675385.1 Pseudarthrobacter sp.
CCAGCGCCAGGACACCCTCGATCACCACGGAGGTCACGATGACGATCCGCAGCAGCGTGCCCACTTCACCGAGCCGGCCGGCGTTGTTCATGGCTTCCTGCGCGATCAGCTTGCCGCGGACGCCAAGTTTCTTGCTCACCATGAGGGCCAGCAGCGACGCGAGGGTCAGCGTTCCCAAACCGCCCACAAAGATGCCGATCAGGATGACCAGCTGGCCAAAGAATGACCAGTGCACCGCCGTCGAAACAACCGTCAGGCCGGTCACGCAGACCGCGGACACCGCCGTGAACAGTGCCTGGTGTATCGGAGTGGCTGTGCCGGTGGCGGAGGAGATGGGCAGTGAGAGGATGAACGTGAAGACCAGGCAGACCACCCCGAAGGCGCTCAGGGCAAGCCGGGCGGGCGACGTATTGGCAATATCGTCAACGAAGTCGCGTACGCGGGTGAAGATCCAGAGACCTTCACGCTCCGGTGCGGCGGGGTGCCAGCTGGCCGGGTTCCGGGGCCTCGACTGGCGTTGCGTCATGGGGGGCTTTTCCTCGGTTGAAACTGTTTCCTCCAGTAGTAAACCACTAATGCCCGCGTAATGGCCGGGCTGGGGCAGTGCGTCCTCCGGTAGCCTGTCATTGATGACATTCCTGCCCGGTCTCAGCCAGCCCGCGCCACCAACGATGGTGGTGTGGAATTCGGCCATGGCGGCCTACAATTTTGGTCCCGGCCACCCCATGGCTCCGGCGCGGCTGGACCTGACGGCCCGGCTTTCCCGCAGCCTCGGCCTGCTGGACCTTGCGCATGTGTCCGTGGAGGCCCCGGAGGTTGCGTCCGATGCCGAACTGGAGACCGTGCACTCGCCTGAGTTTGTGGCTGCGGTCCGCCGGGTCAGCGACGACCCGGCCTCGCCGGATGAAGCCCACGGGCTGGGCACCGACGACGATCCTGCCTTCGCCGGCATGCACGACGCCGCCGCGAGGCTTGCAGGGGGATCGCTGGCCGCTGCGTCCGCCATCCTGGACGGATCCGCGCTCCACGCCGTGAACTTCGGCGGGGGCCTGCACCACGCCGCCCGTGACCGCGCCAGCGGCTTCTGCATCTACAACGACTCCGCCCTGGCCGTCCAGAGACTGCTCGACGGCGGCATCCGCCGTGTGGCGTACATCGACGTCGATGCGCACCATGGGGACGGGACGGAAAGTATCTTCTGGGACGACCCCCGGGTCCTGACCATTTCGCTGCATGAAAGCGGACTCACGCTTTTCCCCGGGACCGGTTTCGCGAACGAGATCGGCGGTCCGCAGGCTGAGGGCAGCGCCGTCAATGTTGCCCTGCCGTCGGGCACCGGCGACGCCGGCTGGCTGCGGGCATTCCACGCCGTGGTGCCGCAGCTCGTGGGCGCGTTCCAGCCCGAAGTCATCGTCAGCCAGCACGGCTGCGACTCGCACCGGCGTGACCCTCTGGCCCATCTGAACATCAGCGTGGACGGCCAGCGCGAGGCGGCCACCGCCGTCGGGAATCTCGCCGCCCGGCACTGCGAGGGCCGCTGGATCGCCACCGGCGGCGGCGGGTACAGCGTCACCGACGTTGTGCCGCGCTCCTGGAGCCACCTGATCGCCATCGCCGCCGGGCGCCCCGTTCCGCTCCAGACCCCGGTGCCGGAGGACTGGCGCGCGTATGTTTCGGAGAAGTTCGGCATGGACACACCGGGCCTGATGGGCGACGACGTGGAGCTCTGGTGGCGGTCCTGGGAAGTGGGCTTTGACCCCAACGACGCCGTGGACCGCACCGTGATGGCCACCCGCAAAGCGGTTTTTCCGCTGCACGGCCTTGATCCCTGGTTCGACTGATCCTTCTTCAACCCACGCGGGGCGGTCACGGGCGAAATAGTTGATGCCCGGCGGCGTATATGTCGCTAGGGTGGGAGTCATGGTGACAGACGACGTATTTGCCGTCATTGCGGAAGCAACCCGGCGCGACATTTTGGTATCCCTGCGCGCCGGGGACAAGGCAGTGGGTGAGCTCGTGGAAGAACTTTCCGCAAGCCAGCCCACCATTTCCAAGCACCTGAAAGTCCTCCGTGAGGCGCAGCTGGTCAGCATGCGGGCGCAGGGCCAGAAGCGCTATTACGCGCTGAACCCCAAACCGCTGGAGGGGATCGTCAGCTGGCTGGAGACGTTCGACGTCGGCCCGGCGGCCGCCGTCGCCAAGCCACCTCGCGCGGAGGCGGACGCCGGCACGGAGCCGCCCGTGGCTACCCCGCTGTCGGACAACGTGGCCGTTGCCGCCGTCCTCGAGCGCCCGGGCGCCGAACTGAGCCCCGCCGTCGTGATTCCCGGCGGCACCGTGGCCCCGCTCAGCGACGACACCGTCCCGCAGCAGATCGGCCGCACCGTGGGCCGCGCCGCCACGAAGGCCGCGGACCTGCTGGCCAACCTCCCGAATCTCCCCAAGTTCGGCCGCAAAAAGTAGCCCCCGCCCGGTGGTTGAGCCTGTCGAAACCTGGATCTCGCTCCCCAGCCGCTCCCTCACCTCGCAAGCTCGGTCAGGGAACCCGGCGGCTGTGGGCCCGGCTCGATCACCGGATCACCGGGCTACTTGTTGAGCAGGTGCACGTGGTCCGGGGTCAGCTCGGAGATGTTGCTGACGCCGAGCAGGGCCATGGTTCGGGCCATGTCCTTCTCCAGGATCTGGATGGCGCGGTCCACACCGGCCCGGCCGCCGGCCATCAGGCCGTAGAGGTACGCGCGGCCGATCAGCGTGAAGTCCGCGCCCAGGGCCAGCGCGGCGATGATGTCGGCGCCGCTCATGATGCCGGTGTCCAGCATGATGGCCGCGTCCGAGTTGTCCTTCGTGAACGCTTCCTTGACGCCGGGCAGCAGGTGGAACGGGATGGGCGCGCGGTCCAGCTGGCGGCCGCCGTGGTTGGAGAGCACCACGCCGTCGGCGCCGTGGTCCACCACCTTGCGGGCGTCCTCAACGGTCTGGATGCCCTTGACCACCAGCTTGCCCTTCCAGGTTTCGCGCAGCCAGTCCAGGTCCTCGAACGTCAGCGTGGGGTCGAACATCGAGTTGATGAGGTCGGCGACGGTCCCGGTGTACCGGGAGAGCGAGGCGAAGGTCAGGGGCTCGTGCGTGAGGAAGTTGAACCACCAGGCCGGGCGGTAGGACGCATCCAGCACGGTCTTGATAGTCAGTGCCGGCGGGATGGTCATGCCGTTGCGGACGTCGCGGAGGCGGGCGCCGGCGACGGCGGTGTCCACGGTGACCATCAGGGTGTCGTTGCCGGCCTTGGCGGCGCGCTCGATCAGTTCCAGCGAGCGGTCGCGGTCCGTCCACAGATACAGCTGGAACCAGTTGCGGCCGTTCGGGGCGGCGGCGGCAACGTCCTCGATGGACGCGGTGCCCATGGTGGAAAGGGTGTACGGAATGCCGGCGGCCTCTGCTGCCTGCGAGCCGGCGTATTCACCTTCGGACTGCATCATGCGGGTGAAGCCGGTGGGGGCGATGCCCACGGGAAGCCGGGACGGCTTGCCCAGGATGTTGGTGCTGAGGTCGATGCTGGAGACGTTGCGCAGGATGCCGGGCCGGAACTCGATGTCCAGGAAGGCCTCGCGGGCGCGGCGCAGGGTGATCTCGCCCTCGGCGGCGCCGTCCGTGTAGTCGAACGGGGCCTGCGGGGTGCGTCGCTTGGCCATGTCCCGCAGGTCCCAGATAGTGCTGGCGCGCTTCAGTCGCGCTTCCTTGCTGAACTCGGGCTTCTTGAACTGCATCAGCGGGGCCAGGTCCGCGTACTTGGGGATGCGGCGCTTCAGCGCAGCCGGCACCGCCGAAGCTGCAGGCCTAGGCGCCGTGGCGGCCGGGACGTCCGTGGCATCCGGGGCCAGCGTGACCTCGGGGTTGTTCGGCTGGATGGTGTGGGTCATGGCTGCCTCCGTTGGTGGGCCTGGCGCAGGGGATCGGCTGTGGTCTAACCACACTCTAGGCCATGTGGTCCAACCACATCAACTACGATAGCGATATGCGTACGCACCAACTTGTCCTGACGTGGATCGAAAAGCAGCTCTCCGACGGACAGCTGAGCGTGGGTGGACGCCTGCCCGCGGAACGGACACTCGCCGAGCAGCTGGCGGTTTCCAGGACGTCGGTGCGCGAGGCCATCCGCATCCTGGAGGCCATGGGCGTGGTCCGGGCCGGGGTTGGCTCCGGCCCAGAAGCGGGGACGGTGGTGATTTCGGATCCGACGGCGGCGCTCGGCTCCGCATTGCGGCTCCACGTTGCCACGCAGCATCTGCCCGTGTCCGACATCGTGGAAACGCGCATCCTGCTGGAGACCTGGGCGGCTGCCCGGGCCAAGCCCGATGCTCCGGAGCTGGACCTGGCCGCCACGCTCCTGGGCGAGATGGACGCCGTCGAACGCGTTGCCCGGACGGCGGATGACTTCCTGGCGCTGGATATCCGGTTCCATCTGGCCCTCGCGGACGCCGCCGGCAATGCCGTGGTCAGCGCCATGATGGGCTCGCTGCGCGAATCCATCCAGGGCTACACCGCCCGGTTTACGGCCAATCTCCCGGACTGGGATGCCACGGCGTCGCGCCTGCAGGCGGAGCACCGGGAGATTCTGGCCGCCATCAGGAACGACGACGGCGCGCGCGCGGCCGCGCTGGTGGCGGCCCACATCGAGGGGTACTACCGCGAGGGCGGGGTCGGGCGCCCGGCGGGCGGGGGCCCGGCGGAGGGCTGACCCGGCGGCGCGTCAGCCGTGGGCCGCAGTGCGTGGTGCCTTGGCTGGGCCGCTGCTGGCCCGGATTTCCAGTCGCGGCTGGTACTGGCTGCCCGGGGCGTCGTGGTCTTCCTTGCGGATGAGTGCCCGCAGTTCACGCCAGGCCTGGCCGCCGAGCTCGGCAATGGGGACCGCCGCGGTGGTCAGGGTGGGTGTGGTGTAGCGGGCGAACGGGATGTCGTCGAAGCCGGTGACGGAGATGTCGCCCGGAACGTCCACGCCGCGTTCGTGCAGGCCGCTCATCAGGCCCATGGCCACGAGGTCGTTGAAGGCCAGGATGCCGGTGGCGCCGCTGGCCAGGACGGAGTCCACAGCCCCGTGGCCGGTGTCGAAGTCCGAGCCGCCGTCGAGCATGGTGACGTCCACCTGCGGGTGCCGGGTCTTGAACGCTTCCAGGCCCTCGAGCCGGAGGCCGTTGGAGGCGCTGCCTGCCGGGCCGGCCAGGAAGGCCAGGCGTGTATGGCCGAGGCCCACCAGGTACTCGGCGAGGTCCTGGACCCCCTGCCCGTAGTCCACCACGAGACTGGGAATCCCGGCAGCCGCCGTCGTCCGGTTGATCAGGACCAGCGGGTGCAGCGACGGCGCGATTTCCTCCAGCTCGGCGTCGCTCATGCGCGGGGCGCAGAGCACCAGGCCGTCGCAGCGCCGGCGGGCCTCGCCGGCCAGGATGGCTTCCTCGCTGGAGACTTCGAAGGAATCGGCAATCAGGACGCGGTAGCCGTCCTCCGCCGCGGCCCGGCTCAATCCGCGCAGGATCGCCTGGAAGGTGGGGTTGGCAAGGTCCGGAACCACAATGCCGATGGTGTCCGTTTTTCCCAGCGCGAGGCTGCGCCCCACGGGATTGGGTTGGTATTTGAGCTCGACGGCGGCCGCCCGCACCCGTGCCGCGATGTCCGGGTCCA
Source organism: Pseudarthrobacter sp. (assembly GCF_036675385.1). Taxonomy (NCBI): domain Bacteria; kingdom Bacillati; phylum Actinomycetota; class Actinomycetes; order Micrococcales; family Micrococcaceae; genus Pseudarthrobacter; species Pseudarthrobacter sp. Next base: position 5,677 of record NZ_JAKFFD010000015.1, read on the forward strand.
CGGTGAAGTTGCCGTTCATGACGCGCGAAACAGTGGCGTGCGAAACCCCTGCCTTCACGGCAACGTCCGCAATGCCGATCCTGCCGGTTGCCGATTTCCTGGCCATGGCCCTGCCTTTCGTAAGTCCCGGTCCCAGTGATTACCGGCGCCCGTGGGACAGCATACAACGCTCTCGGAAACCGGTTTCCATTCGTTCGGCGCGCCGGATGAGGGCTGTGCCGCCGCAGAAACAGGCCTTTCCATCAGAAAGCGCTTTCTCTTAGAGAGGATAAGGGTTGACGGGACCGCGCGTCTATTGATAGAAATCATGTAGCGGCACTGAGAAAACGCTTTCTCACGGCTGCGGCGACTTCCGGGCCTCGGTCCAGAGCAGCACAAGTTCCAAGCACTACAGTCCAGAGCACCACAGTCCAGCGCACCACCCGCGGCCGCAGCACGGCCGAGTATTGAAGCCTTCGAAAGGGACCCTCATGGTCAACACAGCCGAATCGAGTTCTGCTACCGCTGCCTTCACTTCAGCGCCGGAGCCAGGCACAAGTACCAGGGCCCGCATCGCCCTCATCGGCACCGGTGGCCGCTCCGAGATGTACATCCGGGCCATCTTCGGCAAGCACGCTGATACCGCGGAACTGGTGGCCTTCTCCGACGTGAACCCCGGCCGCGTCGAGTTCTACCAGAAGCTCATCCAGGAACTCGGTGCGCCCGGACCCGTCGCTTCCTTTGACCCCGCAGACCTCACCGCCTACATCCAGGCCAACAACATCGACCGCGTTGTGGTGACCACGCCGGACTACACCCACGCGGACTACATCGTGGAGGCACTCGAGGCGGGCGCCGACGTCGTGGTCGAAAAACCCCTCACCATCGACGCCGAAGGCTGCCGCCGCATCACCAAGGCCGTGGCAGAAACCGGCCGCAACGTGGTGGTCACCTTCAACTACCGCTACTCACCGCGCAACAGTGCCCTCAAGGAAATCATCCAGAGCGGCGTGATCGGCAAGGTCACCTCCATCGACTTCAGCTGGGTCCTGGACACCGTCCACGGCGCCGACTACTTCCGCCGCTGGCACCGCGAAAAGAAGAACTCCGGCGGCCTGCTGATCCACAAGGCCTCGCACCACTTCGACCTGGTCAACTGGTGGATCAACGACGTCCCGGAGCGTGTCTTCGCTTCCGGCGGCCTCAAGTTCTATGGCGACAAGAACGCTGCCGAGCGGGGCCTGGGGCCCCGTCCGGAGCGTGGAACGCCCGACGCCGAAACCCCCGTCATCGGGGACAAAACAGTCGAAAAGGATCCGTTCGCGCTGGACCTGCGTGAGGATGAGCGCCTGAAGGCCCTCTTCCTGGACAACGAGCACTATGACGGCTACCGCCGCGACCAGGACGTCTTCACCGGCGGCATCACCATCGAGGACAACCTGGCACTCGTGGTGGAGTACCAGGGCGGCCCGCGCCTGAGCTACTCCCTGAACGCCCACAGCCCGTGGGAGGGCTACCGCGTGGCCGTCAACGGCACCGAAGGCCGGGCCGAACTCGAAGTGGTGGAGCGCGCCGCCGTCCTGAACGGCACGGACAAGAAGGCAGTGGTTGACCCGAGTGCCACCCCCATCGAGGAGGAAGACGCCGTCCGCCGCAACGGCGAACGCCTGGTGGTCCAGCGCCACTGGGAAGCTGCCTACGAAGTGCCCATCCTAAACGGCGAAGGCGGCCACGGCGGCGGCGACGACCTGCTCCTCTCCGACCTCTTCAACGGTCCCGGCGAGGACCCGCTGGGCCGTCCGTCCGGTTACCTCGACGGCCTCCGCTCCGTGTCCGTGGGCATTGCCGGCAACCTTTCGCTGGAGTCCTCCCTTCCCGTCCGCATCGAGGATCTCCACCTCGGCGCAGACCTTCGCCGCGGCGCCTAGTCCGCCCGAAATCCCAAAGGAACCAACATGAGCAGGATCTTTGTCACTGGCGGCTCCGGCCGCCTGGGGCGCAGCGTCGTGGCGGGGCTCGCCGAAGCGGGCCACGAGGTCATCTCGGTGGACCGCGACGCCATCCCGGCGGACCAGCTGCCGGCCGGCGTTGTGCAGGAAACCGGCGACCTGCTGGCCCCGGGCGAGGCTTTGCGCCTCCTCCGGGAGACCATGCCCGACGCCGTCATCCACCTTGCGGCGATCGCCGTTCCGTTCAGCGCGCCGGAGGACGTCATCTTCGCCACCAACACCCGCATGGCCTTCGCTGTCATCAGCGCGGCCACGGAACTGGGGATCGGCAAGATCGTCACGGCGAGCAGCCCCACGGTACTGGGCTACGGCTGCCCGGCCGGCTGGCTGCCGGACAGCTTCCCGCTGGATGAGCGCACGGTGCCAAAGCCCTGGAACGCCTATGCGCTGTCCAAGCTGATCGCCGAGCAGACCGTGCAGATGTTCGCCGCGGCACAGGGGGAGAAGATCCGGTACGCCGCCTTCCGCCCGTGCTACGTCATCTCACCGGAGGAATGGGAAGGCGCGCCCACACAACAGGGCCACACCCTGGCCGAACGGCTGGCCGATCCCGCACTGTCCGCGCCGGCGCTGTTCAACTACGTGGACGCCCGCGATGTGGCCGATTTCCTGGACGTGCTCCTGCAGCAGATGGATACCATCCCGAACGGCGAAACGTTCTTTGTGGGGGCCGCTGATGCCCTCGCCACGGCACCGCTGGCCGAGGTGATGCCCCGCTTCCTGCCCGGCAGCGAGGCCCTCGCCGCCGGCCTGACCGGCACCAGCCCGGCCTTCTCCATCGCGAAGGCCCGTCAACTGCTCGGCTGGGAACCCAAGCGCAGCTGGCGGACCGAACTGAAGACAACCAACCACCTCAACGACGAGACGTCCGCCTCGCTGGTCACAGCCGGGGCCGGATCCAAGGAGACATCATGAAATTCGACGGCGTTTTGTTCTTTCCCGTCACCCCGTTCACGCCGGAAGGCACCGTGGATGTGGAGCTCCTCAAGGAGCACATCGGCTCGCGGCTGCCGTTCGGACCCGGCGGCGTGTTTCCTGCCTGCGGCACCGGCGAATTCCACGCACTGAGCATCGACGAGGTGCGCACCGTGGTGACCGCCGCCGTCGAGGTTGTGGCAGGGAAGGTGCCGGTGGTGGCCGGAGCCGGCGGGCCGCTGGGGCACGCCCTTGCTGCCGCCCGTGTCGCTGAGGAAGCCGGCGCCGATGCACTCCTGGTCCTGCCGCCGTACCTGGTCACCGGCCCCACCGACGGTTTGGTGGCGTACATCGAGGCAGTGGCGGACGCCAGCAGCCTGCCGGTGATCGTGTACCACCGCGGCAACGCCAAGTTCACAGCCGCCTCCATGGTCCGGCTCGCCGCCAACCCCAAAGTGATCGGCTTCAAGGACGGGCTGGGCGATGTGGGCCTGGCCCAGGAGATCGTGTCCGCGGTCCGCGCCACGGGACGCGAGGACTTCGCCTTCTTCAACGGGCTCCTGACCGCCGAACTGACCCAGGGCGCCTACCGCGGACTGGGCATCCCGCTCTACTCCTCGGCGGCATTCGCCATGGCACCGGAAATCGCCAAGGCATACTACGACGCCTACATGGCCGGCGATGAGGACCGCCGCAACGCCCTGCTGGAGGGCTTCTACGCTCCGTTGGTGCGGCTCCGGGACCAGACCCCCGGCTTCGGCGTCTCGTTGGTCAAGGCCGGCCTGCGGCTGGGCGGACTTCCTGTTGGCCCCGTCCGGCCGCCGCTGGTGGACCCCACCGAGGACCAGCTGCTCCAGCTGAAGTCCATCCTGGCCAAGGGCTACGAGCTGGCCGGCCGCTGATGAGTGCGCCCGCGCTCGATTCCGTCCGGACCGCTCCGCTCATTACCGGTCTGACCACCCGCCTCCTGACTGTCCCGCTGCGCCGCAGCTGGGGAGTGGAAGCCCCGGAAAACCACGTGATCGTCACGGAGATCCAGACGGACGACGGCGGCGCGGGGCACGGTTTTTCGTGGACGCCCACCATCGGCCCGCAGGCCGTTAAAGCGCTCCTCGACTACGACATCGCACCTTTCATTGCGGGGCTGCCCGCCAATCCGGAGACGGTGTGGGACGCGTTGTGGAAGCGGCTGCATGAGGCCGGAGGCGGGGGACTGACCACCATCGCCATGGCCGGCGCCGACCTTGCCCTCTGGGACCTCCAGGCGCGCCGTGCCGCTACGTCGGTCACGGGCCTGCTGGGCCAGCGGCACGAGTCCGCCGAGGTGTATGGCTCGGGGGTGAACCTCCACTACACGCTGGAGGAGCTGGTGGAGCAGACCGAGCGCTGGATTGCAGTGGGCCACCGGGCCGTCAAGATCAAGGTGGGCAAGCCCGATATCCGCGAGGACGCCGAGCGCGTCGCCGCAGTCCGCTCCGTACTCGGACCGGACCGGAAGCTGATGATCGATGCCAACCAGCGGTGGGACCTGCCCACCACGTTCAAGGCCCTGGACGTGCTCGCGGAGTACGGGCTGGAATGGCTCGAGGAGCCCCTCCGCGCGGACGACCTCTGGGCGTACCGCAGGCTGCGGAAGCATTCACCCGTGCCCATCGCCCTGGGCGAAAACCTGCACACCATCTACCGTTTCCGCGATTTTATTGAGGCGGAGGCAGTGGACATCATCCAGCCGAACATCATCCGGGTCGGCGGCATCACGCCGTTCCGGCGGATCGTGGAGCTGGCGCGGACCAACAGCATCCGCGTGATGCCGCACCTGCTGCCGGAACTGTCCGGACAGCTGGCCCTCACGCTGGCGGAACCCACCCTGGTGGAGGACGTGGAGGACGCGTCCTTCGAGCAGCTGGGCATCCTGGCATGGCCGTCACCGGTCCGTTTCAGCAACAGCCGCCTGACGCTAACGGACCAGCCGGGACTTGGCTTCCGGTTCACCGAGAACCCGCAGGGCTGACAGCCTGCAATCACGACTGACCGCAGACACAACACCTCCCGACGAAATTCAGGTACCCCAGTGACAACTGCAACCCTTTCCCTCTCCGAGCTCACGGCCGCCGCCACCCGGGCGGCCTCCATCGCGGCTGCCGCCTCCGATGCCGAGCGCGCAGGCTGGCTTACCGCCGTCGCCGACGCCTTGGACGCCAACGTGGCCGAACTGGTGGAGATCGCCGATTCGGAGACCAGCCTGGGTGCCGTCCGCCTGACGGGCGAGGTGGCCCGAACCTCCGGCCAGCTGCGGCTGTTCGCACGGGTGGTCACCGAAGGCTCCTACCTCGAAGCCGTGATTGACCACGCGGACCCCTCAGCCACCCCGCCGAAGCCGGACCTGCGCCGCATTCTGCGTCCCATCGGTCCGGTGGCCGTATTCTCGGCCTCCAACTTCCCGTTCGCGTTCTCGGTGGCCGGCGGCGACACCGCTTCGGCCCTGGCTGTGGGCTCATCGGTGATCGTCAAGGCCCACTCGGGCCACCTGAAGCTGTCCGAGCGGACGGCCGAAGTGGTCACCGAAGCCCTGCGTTCGGCCGGAGCGCCGGAGGGGCTGTTCGCGCTGGTGGCAGGCCGCGAGGTGGGTACCGCGCTGGTGCAGGATCCCGCCATCAAGGCCGTGGGCTTTACCGGGTCCATCCCGGGCGGCCGGGCGCTCTTTGACCTCGCGGTTTCGCGGCCCGACCCCATCCCGTTCTACGGCGAGCTGGGCAGCCTGAACCCGGTGGTCATCACCGCGGCTGCGCTGGCCGAACGTTCCGGCCAGCTCGCGGCGGGACTTGCAGCATCGTTCACCATGGGCGCCGGCCAGTTCTGCACCAAGCCCGGCCTGGTCTTCATCCCGGCGGGCACAGAATTCGCCGCGGAACTGGCTGAGGCCAGCAAGGACAAGCCGACGGCGGCCATGCTCACCACCCGGATCTCCGACGCCTACCCGGAGGGCCTGCGCAACGTGGCTTCGCTGCCCGACGTGACCATCGTGAGCGGCACCGCGGACCAGGACGCAACCCTCAACGGCGCCGCGCCGGTGGTGTTTTCCACCTCCGCCGCCAATGCCCTGGAGCGCCCGGACGAGCTGCTGGAGGAGTGCTTCGGCCCCACCACGATGCTGATCGAATACTCTGACCAGGAAGAACTCTCCGCCGTCCTGGCCAAAGTTCCCGGGAGCCTAACCGCCACTGTCCACGCCCAGCCGGGCGAGGACATCGCGGGTCTCGTGGAGCAGCTGTCCGGCCTCGCCGGGCGGGTCCTGTTCGACGGCTGGCCCACCGGCGTCGCCGTGAACTGGGCGCAGCAGCACGGCGGCCCATACCCGGCCACCACGTCCCTGTTCACCTCGGTGGGCGCGACGGCGGTCCGCCGCTTCCAGCGCCCTGTCGCCTACCAGGATGCTCCCGAAACGGTGCTGCACCCGGCACTGCGCGAAAGCAACCCGCTGGGCATCCCGCGGCGCCTGGACGGTGAGCTGGTTCTTCCGTAACACCTGGATGTCCCGGACGGCCGATCCGGTGGTTGGGGAGCGAAACCCTGGATCTTGCTCCCCAACAACCGCTCAGGGTGAGACAGCCAGCGCCGCGTCCAGCTCGGCTGCTGTCGGCGGGTTCGCTCCGTGCCGTGTGACGGTGATTGCTGCCGCCGCAGCAGCCGTCACTCCCAGCCTTTCGAGATGGACGTGGCCGAAGTCCTGTGCGGGATCCTTCAACAGGCTGGCGATGAGCGAGGACATGTAGGAGTCGCCGGCGCCCACAGTGTCCGCCGTAGCCACCCGCCTGTGGTCATGGCTGTCCTGACAGGGCAGTCCGCCGCGCGTTGCCCGCGGCGCCGGCTGCCGGCGTCTGGATGGTTAGGAGCTGCGGCGAGGCGGCAGCGTGGGCCACTGTCAGAGTTACGGGCGAGTCCACGATGGGGAGAGGGACCGCCATGATCCCCTGGCGGCCGGAGATTTCCAGCACGCCGGCGTCAATGATGAACCGCAGCTCGGATCCCTGATCGGCCGGGAAGAACACGTCGGCGAAGTCCGGATTCCCGGCGACTGTAACTTCGATGCCGTCGCCATCGTGCCGGAGTGCGGCCAGTGTCCCGTCCTGGGTGGCCAGGCTGATGACGGTCCCGGCGGTGACGTGGCACCTGAGGTCCGCGCCGCCGTCGAGCACTGCCTCGAAAACCCCAGCGGACATCTGTTCCAGCTGCCCCGGCTGCGTGTACTTCGCGAGGTCGGCGTGCGGCATGGCAACCAGGGTGTCGCCGTCGAGAGTGAGCGTGTGGGGGACGCTCAGCGCGCTGGCCCACTGTCCGTCCGGGCTGATGACGCCCCGGACCCAGAAGATCAGGGATGGCGAGCCATCTTTGTCCCTGAAGAAGGAAGGGGCGTAGTAGCTCTTGCCGAAGCTGAGCTGTCCCCAGGAGCGCGCAGTGAATTTGCCCTCCGCGTAGCTGCCCACGCCGTAGGCCACGTAGTGCAGGACGTCGTCTTCCCAGATGGACGTGACCAGGACCTGGGAGCCGTCGATCTCAAACAGCTGCGGGCATTCCCACATCGTGCCGGTCCAGACGGGATCCGTTTCCGTGCCGGTCCGCTGCGCGGCGATGCCGTCCAGGCTCCACTGGGCAAGGTCCGGGGAGCTGTAGGAAACCGCGGCTGCGGTTCCGCCCTCCAGCCCGGCGCCAACGAACATCCGCCACTGCCCGCCGTCGCGGAAGACAAACGGGTCCCGGTAGGCCACAACGCCCAGGTCCGGCGCGGTCATCAGCTTCCCGCCCTTGGTCCACGAATCCCAGGAGTCGCTATCCGGGGTGGCGGACCGGACGGTGCCGATGCCGAGGTCCGGCTCGGTGACCGAGGTGTAGAACATGGTGGCGGCACCATCGGTGCCGGTGACGATGGAACCCGACCAGACGCCGTCGTCCCCGTCCCCGGGTGCGACGGCCACTCCCTGCTCCGTCCAGGCAATCATGTCCGGGGAGGTGGCGTGGCCCCAGTGGCAGTTGGAGGCCCACGTGGTGCGGCCGGGGACGTACTGGTAGAAGAGGTGGTACTGGCCATCCTTCCAGGTGACGCCCAGGGGATCGTTGATCCATCCTTCGGCGGCAGTGAAGTGGAAGGCCGGGCGGGGTTCCTGCGCGTTCATGCTGATCCTTCTATGCTGGCTGTGCTGGAGGGGTTTGCTTGGTTCACTTAGGGGGACTGGGTCATGGCGCCAGGACGCTGTTGGCAGCCAGGAACCGCTGGCGGACCTCCCGGGCCTGCTCGGCGTTGGCCTTTTCCCACTGGTCGATTTCGGCCCGGCGTTCGTTCCGGACTGCATCCCGCGTTTCGGTGAACTGCTTCATCCGTTCGGCGGAGGCGTCGCGGGCGGCCTGCTGGACCGGAGTCAATTCCGGCAGTGGGCGCTCTTCCACCTGGTCGCGGGGCCGAAGCGGCAGGCGATCCTCCACAGCGTCGATGTCCAGCACGGGGGAGGGGAGGGTCTGGTACCAGTAGGCGGTGGAGGACCAGTCATCGGAGAGGTGGTTGGCGTGGCCGTGTTCGAAGGTGACCTTGATGCGTTTCTGGAACCGGATGGGATCGGTCATGTGGAAGCGGTAGCTGTGGTGGAAGCCGGGCACGTTTTCTTCGTGGACCATGGTGCCGTTCATCAGGAAGGCGTTGTGCTGCATGCCCCAGGCGTGGCCGAAGTAGTCCTCCATACCGGTGCCGTGCAGGCTGGGCGGCCAGGTGTCGTCGTCGATGAAGATCATGTCATCGCCCTCGCCCCACCAGGAGCCCTGGAAGTGGCGCACGGCCAGGTTGCAGCCCACGTAGTGGCCTTGGCCCTCTGTCTCCAGGACCACGTAGTTGTCCTCGCCGGAGAGGTTGGGGATGGCCACCTCGATGCTGTTGGTCTGCAGGTCCGGGCCCCAGCCGGCGTTGGGCTTCTGCCGGCGCCAGTGGGCGTGGAAGTACGCGGTGTCCTCCGCGAGCGGCTCGGTGTAGAGCTCGTAGTCGATGTAGAAGTACTGCAGGTAGGGGATGTCGTTCTGGTTTTCGACGGTGATGCGAGCCCGGGAGTTGAAGGGCATCTCGAAGTAGCTGTTGAACGCCGCGCTGCCGCCGAAGGTGTTCAGTTCCCCTTCCTTGGCGGAGACGGAGAGCGGCAGCGAATCGTAGGAGCCGGACAGGGAGTTCAGCAGGCCGAAGAAGTCGCCCAGGGGTGCGATCACGCTGGGGGTTTCCTGGTCATCCCAGTACATCCTGATGACGATCTTGCGGTAGTAGTCCGGGTCCACCACTTCCCAGCTGACGCCCAGGGCGTTGTGGATTTCCAGCATGGGCACGCCCACCAGTTCCGGGGAGATCTGGCCAGGCCCCGGCTGGATCCGGCAGGACTGGGTCATCCAGATGTGCGTGATGGAGCCCGGGCCCTCGATGTCCGCCAGGACGCGTTCCTCGCCGGGCATCACGATCCAGTTGTCGCGGTTCCGGCCGGTCTGGTCCCAGCTGGAGGCGCGGGCCGTGCGGGCGGTGGAGAGCTTGGTCAGGCTGGAGAGCAGGCCTGAGCGGGGCGATGTAGCCATGGTGGTTGTACCTTTCGAAAAGAGTTGTTGGTTAGCCCTTGACGGCTGACTGGGTGAGGCTGGCGATGATCCACCGCTGGGCCACCAGGAAAACGATGAGTGCCGGGGCGATGGCGATGGTGGTGGCTGCCATCACCTGGGCGACGTTGCCGGCGCCGTACGGGCCGAGCATAAGGACCAGGCCCAGCGGGAGGGTGGCAGTGTCCGTGCTGTTGAGGAAGATCGACGGTGCGAAGTAGGCGTTCCAGCTGCCCAGGAACGTGATGACACCCAGGGTGCTCACGGCGTTCTTGGCCAGCGGCAGCGCGATCAGGCGGTAGGTCTGCCAGGCGGTGGCACCGTCCATCCGGGCGGCGTCGATGATCTCCTGCGGCAGGCCCAGGAAGAACTGCCGCAGCAGGAAGACGCCCAGTGCTCCGGTGATGCCGGGCAGGATCAGGCTGAGCGGGTTGTCCAGCAGGCCGAAGGTCCGCATCAGCAGGAACAGCGGAATGATGGTCACCTGGGCCGGCACCATCAGCGAGGACAGCAGGCCCACGAAGATGGAGTTGCGGCCCGGAAACTCGATCTTCGCGAACGCGTAGCCGGCCATGGGAGCGGTGATGATCATGCCGATGCTCACCGCGATGGCGATGACGGCACTGTTGAACATGTTCCGCAGGATAGGGACCGGTCCGCTGACCGCGTCCGCGTAGTTGGACCAGTTCCATTCGGTGGGCAGCCACTGCGGCGGCAGGTCATAGGCCTGGCTGGCGTCCCGGAGCGAGGTGGTGAACATCCATAGGAACGGGGCCACCATCCCGATGGCGCCGAGGACCAGCAGCGCCACGGAAATGCTCTTCCCGACGCCGGGGCGGGGCCGCCGTCGTACGTTTTTTCCGGAACCCCGTTTTCCGGAACGTGAGCGGGACGAAAGGACTGCGGCGTTACTCATTGTTCACCCACGACTTCCTGAGACGGAACTGAACCATGGTCACCAGCATGATGATGAGGAACAGCGTTACTGCGATGGCGGAGGCATAGCCCATGTCGAACTTGTTGAAGGCAACTTCGGCGATATACATCACCACGCTGCGACTGGCATCGCCCGGGCCGCCCCTGGTGAGCACGATGATCGATTCGTAAATCTGGAACGCGCCGATGATGGTGATGGTGATGTTGAAGAACGTTGCCTGGCTGATCATCGGCAGGGTGATGCGGCGGAAGATCTGCCACTCGTTAGCGCCGTCCATCCGGGCCGCCTCCACCATGTCCTTGGGGACTTCCTGCAGGGCTGCCACGTAGATCAGCATGGCGAACCCCACGTTCCGCCAGGTGTCCACGATGATCACCGACACCTTGGAGAACTCGGAGCTGTTGAGCCAGTCGATCCGCTCCCCGCCCAGCGCGGTGAGGTAGTAGTTCAGGATGCCCGTGTCCTTCTGGAAGAGCGCCTGCCAGATGATGGACACGTACACCAGTGCCACCAGGTAGGGAAAGAAGTACGCGGAGCGGAAAACGTACGTCAGGGCCCGCGGGAGCCGCTGGTTGATGAGTACGGCGAACAGGAGAGCGAACGCGTTGATCAGTACGACGGCGGCGCCCACGTAGAGGACCGTGTTGCCATAGGTGGTGGCCAGACGTTCGTCCCGGAACATCCGGACGTAGTTGTCGAACCCGACGAACTTTGGTGCGGTGAGGATGTTGTACTTGGTCAGGCTCAGATACAGGGCGGCCACCAGAGGGCCGAGGACGAAAACAAGGAAGCCGATCACGGTGGGGGCGGTGAACAGGTAACCGGTGAGGGCTTCCCGACGGGCGGCGGTCTGGCGCCCGGGCCGCCCCCCGCGCCCCGAAAGGGGCGCGGGCGGCAAAGCGGTCTTAGGGGCAGTTAAGGTCACTGCTGCAACGCCTCCTCAACATCCTTTTGGGCCTTCTCCAGGGACGAGTTGATGTCCTGGCCGGACATGATCTCGTCCATGGCCCGCATGAACGCCGGATCCAGCACGTTGTACGCGCCAGGGGCCGCTACCGGCTTGGCGTAGGACAGGGAGTTGTAGAACTCCTCGGCGTGCTTGGGGGAGGACAGGAACTCCGGTGAGGAAGCGGCAGTCTTCGTGGAAGGAACGGCGGAGCCGGCGTCGGCCCATTGCTTCTGCGTCTTCTGGTCGGTGAGCATCTTGATGAACTCCCAGGACAGCTCCTGGTTCTTGGAGCCCTTGGAGACAGCGAACGCGCCGGCGCCGAAAACGGTGGACTTCGTGGTTCCCGTCGGCCAGGGGAGGATGTCATAGTCGGCGAAGCCGGCCTTCTCGAAACCACCGGTGACGAAGTGCCCGGCCCCGGTCATGGCTGCCTTGCCGGCGGGGAACAGCTGGTAGGGGTCCGAACCCTTGGGCTGCGGCGCAACCCCGTGCTTGGTGACAAGGTCCCGCACCCAGCCAACTGTCTCCTGAAGTTTCGGGTCGGTCAGCTGGGCAGTTTTCAGGTCCTCGCTCATCATGGACGTGCCGTTGGAGTACAGCCAGGGTGTGATGCCGAAAGAGTAGTGCGGCATGGCGAACCCATAGACTTTGTCCGCCCCCGAACCGGTGGTCAGCTTCTTGGAGATCTCCAGGAATTCGTCCCAGGTCCAGTCATCGCTTGGCCGTTCGATGCCGGCCGCCTCAAACATCTTGGTGTTGTAGTAGATGACCATGGTGTTGAACGTGTTGGGCATCAGGTACGTGGAGCCGTCCTTGCTGAATCCCTTGAGCAGCTTCGGATCGATGTCCGCACGCAGGGTCTTGGCCTCGGGGTCGTTTTCGAGGAAGCCGTCCAAGGGCGCGAACAGTTCGTTTGTCAGGCCCAACTCCACGCCCTCGGTGGCGATATTGATGACGTCCGGAGCCTGCCCGGCGGCGGCCTGCGTCACGAGCTTATTGACGTATTCCGTCCACGTTGTGATGGGGGTGAAGTTGTTCTTCACCGTCACGTTCGGGTACTTCTCCTTGAAACGCTCGGCGACGCTGTCGTACACCGCCTTATCTCCCGGGTCACCCCAGTTCGAGACGGAGATGGTGGCCGTGATGTCCTTAGCCGGGACAGCGTAGGGGCCGTCTGCTGCCGGTGTTGACGTCTCCGTGGCGCTTCCGCAGGCGGTGAGGGCCAGCAGGGCTACGGCTGCCGCCGCGGCGATGGACGTGCGGACTGTTTTTCTCATGTGATGCTCCTTTGCATGCTGCGCCCGGGATAGGTGCGCTGTTGGGATGCGATGACGGATGTGGGTTTGTCTGTTTGTGGGGCTGGTGGTGCCTGTTGGGCTGTTGTGCAGTCATTCGGTGGAGCGGCGGAACTCGATCTGGGACTCGAGCCGAAGGATCCTGGTGGGAGCGTCAGGGGTTTCGAGGCGCCGCAGGAGCAGGCTCACGGCGCTCTCGCCCAGTTGGAAAGCCGGTTGGCGGACGGTGGTGATCTGAGGCTGGAACAGGTCCGAGTACGTGAAACCGTCGAACGTGGCGAACGCCATGGTTCCCGGCACGCGCAACCCTTCATGCTGCACAGCCCGCAGCGCACCTGCCGCCAGCAGCGTGCTGCAGGCGAGGATCGCCGTCGGACGTTCCCCGTTCTCCAACGAAGCGCGGAGCACCGCCTGGACACCGTCAAAGGTGTCCGCGGCAGTCACCGTGCCTTCGCACAGCAGGGCTGCCGGCACCTCGAGGCCGCGCTCCTGCATGGCGGCGCGGAAGCCGTCATAGCGCTCGCGGAGCGACGAGACCCGCAGGTCGCCGGAAACCAGCATGATCCGTTCGTGTCCGCGCCTGGTGAGGTGTTCAACCAGGGCCGCCATGGCGGACTGGTTGTTGACGCCCACCTGGTCCACGTCCAGGTCCGCGAGGCGGTCCAGGAGAACGAGGGGCTTCTTCTCCTCACGGATCCGCTCCAGCAGCCCTGCGCTTGAACCGGCCGCCCGCGCGATGATCAGGCCATCCACGCGGCGGTCCAGGAGGGCCTCCACGGCTGCGCGTTCCCGGGCGGGATCTTCCGCCGAGTTGGCCAGCAGCAGGGACAGGCCGTGCTGCGCCGCGGCTTCCTCCACCCCGTGCACCATGTCCGCGAAGGCCGGTTCGCCGGCATCCGAGACCACAAGGCCGATGGAGTCGGTCCTGGCGCGGCGCATGGAGCGGGCCAAAACGTCGCGCCGGTAACCGGTGGCTTTCACAGCGCTCATGACTCGCTCTTTGGTCTCCGGTTCAACGTGCCTGGTGTCGTTGAGGACGTGCGACACAGTGGACGTCGAAACGCCTGCAAGTGATGCGACATCGACGATGGTTGCCACTGCGACTCCTTCTAGCGAAACGATTGCGCGAACGTTTCGATAGTAGAGACAAACGTTTCGATGTGCAATGGGTCACAGGGAAGATTCTTAAACTGGCCGCTGAAGCAGAAGCGCGAACGCACAGCTTGACGCCCGAATGTGGGGCCTGAACTGTCCGTTCGCGCTGGGGATGGGCGGTTTAGGAGCCCGGTCCTGCGCCGGTAGAGGCGCGGTACTCGATGGTGGGTGCCAGCCGGACAACGGAGGGTTCCACGGACTTGTCGGCGATCCTCTTGGTCAGCAGTTCTGCCGCAGTGGCGCCCACCTGGAAGGCTGGCTGCCGGACAGTGGTGAGCTGCGGCTCGAACAAGTCTGCGTAGGCGAAGCCGTCAAAGGCTGCGAAGGCGATGTCTTCTGGCATCCGCAGGCCGCGCGTCTGGATGTGGCGGAGGGCCGCGGCGGCCAGGACGGTGCTGCAGGCGATAACGGCAGTTGGCGGTTTGGCGCCTGACAGCGCTGCTGCGATCCCGGCGTCGGTTTCTTCAGGTTCCGCGGCGAGGACTGTCAGCCGGTCCGCTTCCGGTACACCCGCCGTCGTCATGGCTTCCTGGAAGGCCTCATGCCGTTCGCGCAGGGTGGCAACCCTGGTGTCGCCGGCAATCAGCAGAATCCGCTGGTGGCCCTGCGCTACCAGGTGTTCCACGAGTTCCATGATGGGCGCTCGGTTCTCGACTCCCACCTGGTCAAAGGGATCATCCGACAGCCGGTCCATCAGCACCAGCGGGGTGTCCTGGTTGGCGAACTCCGCCAGGGTTTCCGGGCCGGAGCCGGCGGCGCGGGCGAGGATCAGGCCGTCCACCCGGCGCTCGAGGAGGGCCTGGACGGCCCGGGCCTCGCGCTGCGGGTCTTCGGCGGAATTGGCGAGGAGCAAGGTGATGCCCTGGCTGGCGGCCGTTTGCTCCACGCCCCGGATCATCTCGGCGAAAGCCGGCTCACCGCCGTCGGAAACAATGAGGCCGATGCTGTCTGTCCTGGAGCGACGCATGGCACGGGCCAGGGCGTCCTGCCGGTAGGACGTTTCTTCGATGGCTTTCAGGACGCGCTGCCGGGTCTCATCGTTCACGTGCCGGGTCCCGTTGAGGACGTGGGACACGGTGGAGATGGACACGCCGGCAAGCTTGGCCACTTTTACCATCGTCGTCATCGGCGCCGCCCTTGGGGAATCGTTTACGCGAACGTTTCGCGTAACCTCCGCCAGTTTACTCACGGCGTCCGGGAACGGACGGCGCAAGGCCCCGTCCTTCCTGTTTTGGGATGTTGCTTCAGGAAGAACGGGCCCTGCTATATTGCCGTCTTTGTCACCACATGGCCTTGTTCAGCGGTGTCACGGTCAGGCTCTCCAGCCTGGCGGTTCCTCCTTCCGAGAACAGTGAGATGGACTGGGCGCCGGCGGCGGGAAAGACCTGGTCCGTTGCCCAGGACTTTCAGGCCGAAGGAGGATGCCGTGCCGGGGGGAGAACTCGGCGTCGATCTGCACGACGTCCCCGGAGGAGGTGGGGAGGCTGGCAGTACCAGGCTGGATGTCCTGCGCCGGCGCGGTGTAGGCGGCGGTGTTTTCCCGCAAGGGTTCCCCCTATCAGTCACGCCTGATGAATTGCAGCAAGGTGGGTCACTCGTCCTCTGGTCGAGCACGATCGAGCCAGTCGCCGAACAATGCGGCGAGTAGTTCGGGCCGCTCGTGCATGAGCGCATGGCCCGCGTCCTCGATGACAGCCAGGGTTGCGTGCGTGTAGCGTTCGAGCAATTCGGCCGCGTCGGCATACCCGACGACCGAATCGCGCCGTCCCGCCACGACCAAGGTCGGCGCAGAGAACGCGGTCGACCCGACGTCCACCGTCCACCCGGCGAAGATGCGCCCCAGCGCAGCCTCGTCCACAAGCGCCGTACTCGGCGCAACGCGGTCGCGGTACCGGCGAGCCGTGGCCTGTGTGCGCAAGACAAAGTAGTCGTCGAACCCCGCCCGCTGCGCAGGTTCGAGTTCGTCGTACGCGTCGGCGTCCTGGCGAACCACGTCGTGGCCGGGCACGCTTCGCGACCCCTCGGCGACGGGGCACAACAACGCCAGACCGAGCACCATGTCTGGTCGCCGTGCGGCCACTCCACGAGCCAGGTAGGCGCCGTAAGAGTGCCCGAGCAGCATCACCGGTCCCACTCCCAGATGATCGATGAAATCGACGAGCAGCGTCACCACATCGTCATTGCAGGTCAGGCCGCCGGCCGTCGAGCGGCCCATCCCCGGCAGATCCGGATAGATCCGCCTGTATCGCGTGTCGGGAACGATGGCCTCGATCGCCGCCTCGATCTCGCGATGATCAACACCGGCGCCGTGCAACGCAACGAGCGGCACGCCGACGCCATGCTCGACGTAGTGCACCAGGACTTCGTTGATCCGGCACTCCATACCGACACCCTAATCCATGCCGACGACGCGAACCGCGCGAGGAATAGCCGGTTGAGGTGTGAATCACAGCGATAAATGGCGGCATTCTCGCGGCGCTAAATGTCGCCTCTTGGTGCCCGTAAGCCGAACCCTTAACGGACGTTCGGGCCGACATGACGTCGGCGACAGCTGACGGTGGCTCGCAGTAAGGGCTTGAGGAGTTTATATGGCGCCCGGAACCCTATTTGGTCTGGCACTGATTGGGGCAGGCGTCTTTCCCTTCGCCGTGTCACCGTTCCTAACCGATCGTGCAGCCAAGATCAGAGTGGACTGGTTTCAGCCAAATCTGGAGCGGCCGGCCTTCAAACGGCGGAGCGTCCGAATACTGCGGTTCATGGCGGCGGCTTGGGTTGTGATCGGCATCGGCTTTGCCACCTACGGTCTAGTTTCAGCCCGGTGACGAGACGGCGCCGTATAGGTCCCTAGTAGCGCGCGCCAGTTTGTGGAACTGGACACACTTTCTTCTATCACCCTCCGAAAGTCAGGCCGGGAAGAGCGCGACGATATCGAGCAGGCGATCAAGAGGCTGGTTGTCGAGTCGGTCGAAGCGGTCAGTTTCTGCTTTCGTGAGCGACGCGATGACGCCGGCGGCTGTTCGTTGGCTGGCTGTCTAAGCGTCTCTGTCCTGGCATCATAATTGCGGCTTGCTCCATCGCCGAGGACAGGAGGGAGCCGAAGGTAGTTTCGGCACATTCATCCTGGGCCCGGCGCCAGGCCATGCGGAAGGCGTCGAGGACGAGCATTTGCGCGTAGTCGCCGTCTCCAGTCCTGCGGGTGAGCATGGCCGAGACGCGGTCAAAGAGCTCAATGTGTTCACCTGTGAATCCGGAATGAATTCCAATCAGGGGGCGCGCTCCTACTTATCGCGTCCGCCTGTTGTCAGGGGGCGCTAATGGTCAGAGAGGTCACCATGCGTTTGATGGTCGCGTATTCTTCGGTCTCGAGGTACGCTCGCGCTTCCTCAATGGAGGCAAACTCCTTGTGTCCCGTACCGGGGGCCGGCGAAAGCCAGCCCGGGTGCCCGTTGATGTAGGTCGCGTAGGTCGAAAAAGAGAAATAGTGTCCGGCCCTGGCAGCCCGGACCTGAAAATAGTGGCTGCATGAATCGATGCTCGTGGAGGGTGGGCGGGTGGTTATGCCGAAGGATCCCACCAAGCGGTCGCCCGTTACGCGATAGACGAACCGTGGTGGGACTGTTCCGGGTACGGATGCGTCATACGGGATGTTCACCGGTGAGCTGTCCAGTTCCACGAAGCTTTCCTCCGGGCCTGCGCAGGCTGCCGGATCGTAGCGGGGGCCATAGGGGCCGTAGTAAAGCATCAGCTTGGGCAAGTCGCCCTGCTTCCCTGGGCCCATGCCATAAAGGCGGGCGTAGCGCGCCGGGTAATCCTCGTCACCGAAGCCAGTGGTCAGCTCCCAGCCCTTTGCCACCATCAGGTTGAGGTGCGTCGCGTTGCCTGCCGGACCGGGTGCATAGCCAGCAAGACGCCAGCCTTCCCCGCCGGCCGGTCCGGAGGATGAGCTAGTGGGTGTAGGCGTGGGAGTTCCTGGTCCGCCCGTTTTCGTGTCTCCGCAGGAGGTCAACAGCATGCAGATAAATAGGAGAGGAACTGCAAATTGCCACAACCGAGTGCGCTTCATTTTTCCGCCTTGAGGACCGACGCTGATCGGATTCTATATGTGGCAGTCGACTTTGTCATTGGGATAGCGATCGCGAAATTATTCCAGCAACGAATTTGAGGGGCTTCTACCTTTGGGAAGGAAACGTTGACAACTAATTCTTGCGCCTTATTCGGCACCGGGATACACGTAAACGTCTGGGACCTCTGCAAGCCTGTCCTAGACTGCGTCGCGGGCCACGGGAAGGGTGAGTCTCCAACAGGTCTCCCTCGCTCGCCGGGTGAAGCGCGGCTCGACCATAAATGGACAGCAGCAAACAGCATGGACGTCCCGACATTTACAAGGACGGACTGCCAAGCTGAGGACCATCTCCAGTCCAAGCTTCAGCGAAGATGGTCAGGCCAGTGAGCGCGAGGCCCCCGATCAGGAAAAAGAGGAACCAGCCCCAGTGTGGGCGAGAACGTTCACTTGGCAGCACGGGCTGAATATTCCGCCAGTTCGTCGAAGCGTTGCACAGTGGGGTTCCGCGCCCGTTCTCGCCGCATGCCTATGCCTAGCCTCAGGTCAGCAGGTACACGAAGAGCGCTGGCAGCCTCGCAGATAGTCCCATCAATCGGTGACGCCGCGAACAAAACGGCGGCATGATTCCCGGGACGGTTTACTATGTCGAAAACTAAAAGCGACCCAACCGGCCACCTCTTTCCCGCGGCAGTAGTTGACGAGCTCGTCATAGCCCCAACGTTGGTCGGTCGAACCGAGGGCCTGTCGGCAGCAGGCTTGTACTCTGCATATCTCCAAGCCATCCCAGGAGGCAGTGATTGAAGCGGCTCTTCGGTTCCGTCCCGGTCAGGCATGCCGTCATGCTACTTCGCCGTGATCATGAAGCAGCACGGCCTGCAAGCCGGTGGCTCAACGGGCACAGCAGTGCACGTTGCGGACTGCTAAATGAAACCATCCCCACCATCTGCCTTCAACTTGTGGGATGGAGCGAGTTGGCCCAGCCATTCCAGTATGTTGCGGTTTGGCTCTCCTGGCGAACCACGCGGTCGGGCGCAACGCCCTCAGCGGGCCAGAAGCTGAGCTGGTAGGTGTCGATCGGCTCCTCCGTAGCAACGATTGTGTCGACTGCGCGGGCAGAGTCCATTCCCATTGCCGCATACCGGACGCGGTAGGTGCCAGGAGCTAGGTCTATTGGATACAAGACCTGGCCTGCCCACTCCTCTAGAAAGGGACGGTTGACCACTGTGGATGAGACTTCGACGACGTCCTCCCATGCCCGGTCCAGTGGCGGTTCTGCATCGGAGAACTCGACGCTGAAATTTACGTGGCCGGTGTGCAGACCCGTGATTAGAAATAGGAGGTTGGGGATGGATGCACCGCACAGGCCGTTGGACTGACCTCGAAAAGATGCCTCCAAGTCAGAGTCGAAGGCGGGCCCGGACACGACATAGGCCTGGCCGTAGTGCACCCACAATCGACCATTGAAGAGGGTCTTCATGGCAACACTCTAGACTGCTGGCGGAATCTCATCTCGGCACCCAAGATGTCCCAGCCCGGGATCCCCTTGCGGCAGACCACTCTGCGTCTGGTCCGGTTTGGCTTGCCTCGCAACCTATGTGCCTCGAATCCTTAGAGTTTCAAGTCAGCAGGCATGAGCAGACAGCTGATATGTCTGCCGGTGCGGGCCGTGTTCTTCACCATTAGAGGATCAGCTGAGGGCGGCGAGGGTGTCATTTAGCGCTGCGAAAAGACCGCCATTTATCGTTGCAATTCACACGGTTGAGGATCCCTTTCGTGCATTCGAGCTTGTCCGTTCAGGTCTCCCCTTATGGGACAAGTTGATGGTCAAGCAAACTCTGAGCAGTCTCCCGGAGATAGCGCCTCCGGCGCCTGCCGCGAGGATGCTGGTCGGTGAGCTCAGCGGGCGGTGTCCATCCGATCACGCGCGCAACTCACAACGGCGGACAAATCGAGCCCGTAGGTCGGCCCGTCGCCTGAACCGTACTCCTCGAGTCGGGCCGCACCGCGCTCGAAGAGCCGGAGCGCGCCAACGCTGTTCCCCCGGGCGGCGTGGGTGAGCCCCACGCAGATCTGGGCAAGACCTTGCCAAAGGTTGCGTTCTTGGGCCGGCCCAGCTTTCCATCGGGCCTCAAGTACCTCATGCGCTGCGAAGGGCCGGCCCGCGTCCACCAAGCTCCGGGCCGAGACCAACGTTTCCACCGGCGGCAGCGGCTCCTCGGAGACCGGCTCCACGCCAGCGCTTCCGTACGGCAGCGGCCGTCCAAGAGCGTCACGTGGCCGGGCCTGCCGGGGGCGCCTTGAAGCATCGCGATCCCTGTCGCCGGTCATTGCAGTTTCCGCTCTGAGAGTCCGTGGACCTTGCTAACCTTCATCTGCCCAATGCTACGGCTCGGCCCTTCGAACATCCGTTGTCAGACTTTCTTCAGTGCCTGGGCGAGCATTACGAGGATTCCGCTGGGTCCGCGGAGGTACGTGAGTTTGTAGACGTCACCGTAGGTCGCCACGCCGCGTAGCGGTGTACATCCGTGCTTCGCAGCGATCTCAAGGGCTACGTCGATGTCGTCAACCGAGAAGGCCACGCGGTGCATGCCGATGTCGTTGGGCCGGGTTGGGTTCGTCTCGATCGCTTCGGGGTGGATGTATTCGAAGAGTTCCAGTTGGCCCTGACCATCCGGGGTTTGGAGCATCGCAATTTTCGCGTGGTTGCCATCAAGCCCGACGGCAGTGTCGGCCCACTCGCCGCTGACGGTGTCACGGCCGACGACCGTGAGCCCGAGGTCGGTGAAAAAGGCGATTGTTGCTTCGAGGTCGCGAACGGCGATACCGACGTTCTCAAGTTTGATGGCCATGCGTTGAAGCTACCAAGGCGGACAGATTAGCTCCAGTGGGGGGCCGAAACTCGGCTGAACAAGTTCCGGGACGATTGCCCCCAAGCCGATGGGCTGACGGCACGATGAAGACGCTCAGCCCCGAAACGTCCATGAGCGAGGCGGTCTTGCCTGCCCTGCATCCTGTCGCCACACTGAAACCATGCACTGGTCCCCGGATCCTGATGCCCTGCGAGGCCGAGTTGCAGTTGTCGCAGGAGCGACCCGAGGCGCTGGACGCGGCATAGCAGCTGCTTTGGGTGAAGCCGGGGCGACGGTAATCTGCACTGGACGCAGCAGTGCGGCCGGCAGAAGCAGGTCGGACTACGACCGGCCCGAGACGATTGAGGAGACGGCCGATCTGGTCACACAGCTTGGCGGCGCCGGGGTCGCCATCCAGGTCGATCATCTCGACTCCGGAGAGGTCCGAAGCTTGGCCCAGCGGATCCGAACTGAATATGGCGGTCTCGATGTGCTGGTCAACGACATCTGGGGTGCTGAGGTCCTGAAAGGTGGCCCAGCCGAGTGGAACACCCCTATTTGGGAGCACGACCTGGACAAAGGGCTGCGCATCCTGCGACTAGGCATTGACACTCATCTGATCACCTCGCACCATCTGCTTCCGCTGCTCATCACCAAGCGTGGGGGACTTCTCATTGAGGTCACCGATGGGACCACCAAATTCAACGCCACTGAGTACCGGATCTCGGTGTTCTACGACCTGGCCAAGGTCGGGGTCAACCGGTTGGCCTTTTCTCAAGGCCACGAACTGGAACCGCACGGAGCCACGGCGATCGCCATCACGCCTGGATGGCTTCGGTCGGAGATGATGCTCGATCGCTTCGGCGTCACCGAATCCAACTGGCGCGACGCTTTGGACCCCGGCCTGGTGGGCGGATACCCAGACGCCCCCGCGGGTTTCGCTTTCTCGGAGTCACCCCGCTATGTCGGTCGGGCCGTAGCCGCGCTGGCAGCGGACCCTGACCGCGCGAAATGGAACCAGCAGTCGGTCAGCTCCGCTCAACTTGCCAGAGAGTACGGATTCACCGACATAGATGGGTTGCAGCCCGATGGCTGGAGCGCGCACTAACTACGGCGACGTCAACGTCGGGCCCGGGCCGGGTTGTCGGAGTCGAGAGCGTTAAACTGCGCCGGCCCATCGACTTCCGCTGGGGGCCCGGTGGATTTCCCGGGAACGTGCGTGCAGGTCAGCAGCCGGAATGCGCCGGACTTCACGAACCTGGACAGCGACGTCACGTGCCTCCGGCGGCGTGGCCCTTCGCTCCGTCGGGGAAACATCGGCAATCAGTCCCATGCCGGCGTACTCACGCACGGCGGCGATCCCGGCAACAGCTGCGGTCTTGTTGTCAAAGGCCTTGGACACTGCCATCACGGTGCCATCCGGCGCGGTCAGACGGAACCTGAAATACGACTCCGCGTCAATGAACAGTTCGAACATTCCGGCCATATCAAATCCTCCCGGTCTGCGGGCTCTGCCCCGCGGCGTCGTTGCCACGGAGCAGAAACGGACGCGCCGTTGCGTCCCCTTCCCGCTGGTTTTGTCCTGCAATCCAAATGATGAGTTCATTGCGTGCTCAATGAGTCTCGCTCAAGACAGCCTGTGCCACAAGACCCCCCGTTCGATCACCGACCCTGGAGAAGCCCCGGGACGACCGTCCCGGGGCTTCTCCAGCCGTCTAACGGCGGGGCCTACAACTGCAGTGTCACCGGCCGCTTGAGGCCGTTCACGGTAGCAGCGGGCCAGCGGTCATCCACCGTCAGGACCTTCATGCCGGACTCGGTGAGCTGGACGGTGTCCTCGACCTTCACTCCGGGTCCCGACGGGTTCCAGGTGAACGGCTGGTTGAGCACAACGGTGTCGGTGGTGGCCGCGGTGACGCGCGGATCCCGTCCGGCATAGCCTGCCGGTCCGCCCTGGTGGTGCTGCTCCCACTGCTCCGCGCCGAAGCCGTGGCGGGCGTAGGCGGCCTTGATCTCGGCGAAGACGCGGTCCAGCCTGGCACCGGGGAAGGTTGCGTCGAAGATGTCCGCCTCCACGGCGGCGATCCGGGACTCGGCGTCGCGCTCTTCGGGGGTCCCGGCGTCGAACCTTACCCAGCGGGTGATGTTCGCGACCAGACCGTCCCGGCGAGCACACACCACGGCCATGGCGCGGCGTCCGAGGGGTGCGTGCGTGGCCAGCGGGTGCCGGAAGTCGCTCCGCGAGCTGCCATTGCACAGGAGCACCAGCGGCTCCGCGCCCGCGCCAACCACGCGCGCGGCCAGGGCGGACACCAGTTCGAATTCGGTGGTGGCCGGCCGGACCGTGGACAGCACATCGGTCATGATGCCGGCCAGTTCCGCGCTGAGGCGGGCGTAGCGGGCGGACTCGCCGGGCAGCAGTTGCTGCCGGGCAGCCCTCAGCTCGGTGGCCACCGAGGCCTCGGCCAGCGGGGTGCCGGAGCCCACGTCTGTGCCCCCTCCGGAAGAATGTCCGACGGCGGCGGCAACCTCGTGCAGGTTCCCGTACCAGGGCGCGGTGTGGAGGGAGACCCCGGCGGGGAGCTCCTCGGCCGAGATCCGCCCCGCCTCGTTGTTGAACGTCACCAGGTGGTCGCCGTCCCGGTCCACCAGCAGCGCGGCGATGGGGTCGCCGGCCAGGCTGATGTGGACGCGGCTGCCGTCCAGGTACCAGGCCAGCGCCGTGTGCGTGGTCAGCAGCAACGAGTCCTGCCCTTTGGCATCCAGAATGTCCAGGACGCGTCGCCGCTTGATGGCACGGTCCGCGGTAGAGGCGGGCGGCGTGCGGCGGCCCTGGCCCGCAAACGTCGTGGCTTCAGTCAGCTGCGACGGCGGTGTAGCAGCGGTGGTTGTCTGGCTCATGAGTTGTCCCCCTGTGTGTTGATCAATGTCTCGATGTCTTCCGTACCCAAAATCCCGTCGGCGATGAACACGGTGACGCTGCGGCGAACCGTGCTGCCGGGTTCGGCGATGACCGGCGCGTCCCAGGCCAGCGACTGGCCAACTCCCGGATATCCGTCCACGCGGACGAACCACGGGTCCGTTGAATCCGCCGAGGCGACGAACACGAGTGTGGCGTCGCCGCTTTGGTGAGTGCCGCCGTCGAACGTTCCCGTGAACGCGCCCGACCACGCGAGCCACGGTGCGACACTCCCGTGCGCGGCGGACTCACCCGCCCCCGAAGGCGTCCAGACGCGCGCCCCGGAACATTCCGGAAGCCGCCAGAAGAACCCGCCGTACCCGCCCCCAACGCGGCCGTTGGAACCGGGGCTGCCCAGGCTCACCGGCTGGTTGCCGGCGGGGGAGAGTGCAAAGTCCAGGGTGAGGCGCCAGGCGGAAGGCCCGACGGCGGCCCACGTCCAGGTGCGCTGTTCGGTCAGGACGGGAGCGCCGTCGGGCCCGTTCCAAGCGAGGTTCTCGGTCAGCTCGCCCTCCGCGGCGGACGGTTCGCCGGGAGACGGTTCGACCGCGCGGACGATGCTGCCGTGGTCCGGGCGCCAGACGTACTCGCCGGCCGCCCGGGTATAGGTGCGCCCGCCCCAGAAATTGACGCCG
This sequence comes from Pseudarthrobacter sp., assembly GCF_036675385.1. Taxonomy (NCBI): domain Bacteria; kingdom Bacillati; phylum Actinomycetota; class Actinomycetes; order Micrococcales; family Micrococcaceae; genus Pseudarthrobacter; species Pseudarthrobacter sp. The sequence goes on from NZ_JAKFFD010000015.1 coordinate 30,037, forward strand.
TCCACATCCTGGAGGGCCGCCCCCACCCCCAGATGCCACACGTGGTCCAGCGGCTGGTGGTCCGTCACAACGGTCCCGGCCAGGGTGCGGACGGGGTGCAGGTACGGGCGGGGAGAGGACACGGCGCGGATGCGGCTGCCGTCCTGATAGTCCGCCACGGGATGCCCGGCAAGGTCGAAGGTCCGGACCGGGGGCAGGCTGCGGGCCCAGGGGACGCCCAGCTCGGCGAAGGTGGCCTGCGCCTTGGTGGCGCGTTCGATCAGCGCGGCGATGCCGTGGACCACGGGGTGGGCATCATCGCCGTCGCCCTCCCAGCTGACATGGCCGGCGTCGATTTCCAGGGGCGCGGGGGCGGTACGGATGGCTTCCAGCACACACATAAATGCGCCGGCATCCGGCAGCGCGCTGAGGAGGGGGGTGCCCAGGGGAGTGCCGTGCAGGGGAGCGCCGGCCGCCCGGGCGGCGAGCAGGTTCTCCAGCAGGTCGGTCCGGCCGAACGTCTCCCGGCGCTCGCCGTCCGCCGTGGTGGTGACCAGTTCGTCCTCGGTGTAGAAGAACGTCATCTCCCCCCGCGTCCCGTGGACCGTGACGGAGGGCCGCTGCTGTTCGGGGGCGCAGAGGGTGAGCGCGCACAGCAGTGTGGCCCCGGCGGCGGTGCGCACCCGGATCACCGAGGTGTCGTCGCTCTGGGTGTCGTGGGCGCGGTAAAGATCCGTCTCCACGGAGGCGACGTCGGCCACCGTGTGGGCGCCGGCCATGTTCAGGGCGGTGGCAACGGCATGCGCCAAGGCATTGGTGGCCACACCGTCCACCACGTCGATGCCGTCCAGGCTGCGTTTGCCGGCCCACCGGGAGCGCTTGAAGTAGCCCCTGGTCCGCAGCCACATGCCGGTGGCGCTGAGTCCCAGCACCTCTCCAATGCCGCCGGTCGCGATGGTGTTCCGGATTTCCGGCAGGGCCAGCGAGCCCAGGCTCTGGAAGCCCACCTGAACGAGCCTGCCGGCGGACTCGGCGGCGGCCAGCACGTCCTGGAACTGGGCCATGGATGCCACCGGTGGCTTCTCCGTGTACACGTCGGCACCGGCGGCCAACGCCGCCAGCGCCAGGGAAGCGTGGGTTTGGATGGGGGTGGCCAGGATGACCACATCCGGGACCGGCCCGGCTGCCAGCAGCTGGTCCAGGGTGTTGAAGACCGCCACGGACCCGCCGAGCGCGCCCGTTTCCGGCGGGTTGGGGTCGGCTACCGCCACAAGGTGCAGGGCCCCGGCTTTCTCGAGCCTGGCGAGGTTGGCCAGGTGCGATTCCCCAAAGCCGTGCACGCCCACGAGGGCAATGCGCGGGAGGGTTGCCGGAACGTCACCTGTCGCTGCGGAGCTAGCGGGTGCCGCGGGGGCGGATTGCTGAATCATCTGGGGTCCTCGGTGGCTAAGGGGTTGGAAGTGGCGAAAGGCTGCGGGCGGGCGGGTCCCGCTGCGCCCAGGGTCCTGGACAGGTAGCTGATGGCTTCATTCTGCATCTCGACCGTGAAGACGTGCCCGCCCGGCCAGAAACTCCCGGTGTAGGAGCCGGCTCGGTGCAGGGACTCCAGGATCCGGTGGGCGTCGCGCATCCCTTCTTCCGGGAACAGCTCATCGGCCAGCGCGTACTGCACCAGTAGTCCGTCGGCGCCGGATCGTCCGGTCAGTTCCGGCCAGTCGCCCAGCTTCCAGAGGCCCGGGGTCTGGAGCAGCCAGGAATGGGCATCCAGGTAGGCGGGCAGCAGCGACTGGAACGTGGCCATCATGCACGTCACCACGTAGTTCCGGATCTGCGGGCTGAGGACCGCCAGGGCCAGTGCCCGGCCGCCGCCGCCGGAGAACCCGATGCACCCCAGCCGCTCCGCGTCCACCCCCGGCAGGCCGGCAAGGATCTCCAGGGCGGCCAGGTCATCGTGGGCCACCATCCCCGCCAGGCTGGTGCCCAGCAGGCCCGCGGCCTTGGCCACGGTGTCCTCGTGGATTCCCGCGGCGGCGTTGTACAGTTCGGCGTCGGAAGGTACGACGCCGGCCTCCCGCCACTGCGACTTCCTCGCCTCCAGTGCGGATTCCGTCCGCCACGGCGGGGTGGACAGGTCGAAGCGCCGGCTGCCCCACGCGAAGGCGTCGTGGGCCAGAACGGCGAAGCCCTGGCGGGCGACCTCCGTGGCCAGGGCGCGCCCTCCGTAGTGCCCGGCGTGGGCTTCCGCTGCGGACGGGTGGGGCTCGGGAAGCGTGACCAGCCGGTCCGCTCCGCCGAACTTGTTTCCGCCGTGGCAGTGCAGGGCCAGCACGCCGGGCAGCGGCCCGGAACTCCCGGCCGGCCGCATCAGCCACCCCGTGGTGCGGGGACCGAAGCCCAACTGCCAGCTGAGCTGGGAGGTGGTGACGCCGTCGTACGTTCCCTCCCAGTGGACGGTGACGTCCGCCGGGACAACAACTGCCGGAACGCCCAGGGCGTCCGAAAGGTCCTGCGCGGCTGGTGTGGCGGCCTGGTAGCGCAGCCGGTCACGGACGTAGGCAGGCCAGTTCTCGTAGCCTGCAATGGCGCTGGGCCGGACCGGCCGGGAATCCTTGCTCACTGACCTGCCTGTTGTTCGGGTGGACGGGAGGGTTGAAGGCGCGGCGGATCGGGACGGATGTTGAACTGTGGGTAAAGTGATCCGGGTGCAGAAAACGCTTTCTCAAAAACTAACAAAGGGCTATACAGGAGTCAAGAAACCGTTTACTTTGGTACGGAGCCGCTTTCAACGTCCCGCGTGACGGAGGCCGGATCCGGACAGCTGCACCCCAAGTGAGTCCGCCGCCGGAGACGGTGCAAATATGGATCGCCCAGTGCGATCAACCCAGACGTGGAGGGCCACGATGACCAAAGGAGGCCACATGGCCGCTAGACACATACCCAGGACGCCGTGCCCGGCAGGAATGCCGGCCGCAGCGGATCTGCTGCGTGAAACGGAGTTGCCGCAATGAGTGCCATCAGCGAACTGAGCACCCTCAAGCGCCGCAAAGGCCCCATGACGGCAGCGGAGAAAAAAGCGAACGGCCGGGACAACAAGGCCGCCTACATCTTCTTGCTGCCATGGCTGGTGGGCCTTGTTGCCATCACCGTCGGTCCGATGCTGATGTCCCTGTACCTGTCCTTCACGGATTACAACCTGCTCCAGCCGCCGGAATGGGTGGGGCTGGACAACTTCATCCGTATGTTCGCCGACGCCCGGCTGCACAACTCGCTGGGCGTGACGTTCACCTACGTCTTTGTAGGCGTCCCGCTGCAGCTCGGTGTGGCGCTGCTGATCGCGCTGGTGCTGGATAAGGGCCTGCGCGGACTGCCGTTCTACCGTTCCGTCTTCTACCTGCCGTCCCTGCTGGGCGGTTCCGTGGCCGTTGCCATCCTGTGGAAGCAGATCTTCGGCACCACCGGCCTGGTCAACCAGGCCCTGGCCATGTTTGGCATCCAGGGTCCCGGCTGGATTTCCGATCCGAGCACCGCGCTGGGCTCCATCGTCCTGCTGCACGTGTGGACCTTCGGCGCCCCCATGATCATCTTCCTGGCAGGCCTCCGCCAGATTCCGGTGATGTACTACGAAGCAGCAAAGGTGGACGGCGCCAGCACACTCCAGCAGTTCTGGCGGATCACGCTTCCCATGCTCAGCCCCATCATTTTCTTCAACCTGGTGCTCCAGATCATTGGATCCTTCCAGTCCTTCACGCAGGCGTTCATCGTTTCCGGCGGCAATGGCGGCCCGTCGGACTCCACGATGTTCTTCACGCTGTACCTGTACCAGAAGGGCTTTGGCCAGTTCGACATGGGCTACGCCTCCGCCATGGCGTGGTTCCTGCTGGTCATCATCGGTGTGTTCACCGCCATCAACTTCATCGCTGCAAAGTATTGGGTTTTCTATGACGACTAAGCTTCAGACGCTGCCCGCCCCGGACAAAAACACCGCCGGCGCCGGTAAGCCAACGAATCACCGCAAGCCCGCGAAACGCCGCGAATCCCGCGGCACGCTCGCCTTTAGCCGGGCTGCCCGCACCAGGGCCTTGATCAAACATGGCATCCTGATCCTCGCCGGCGGCCTCATGATCTACCCGCTGCTGTGGATGGTTGTCTCATCGCTCCGGGCCAATGAGCTGATCTTCCGGGAGCCCGGCCTGTGGCTCAACAGCCTGGAGATGAGCAACTACACCGACGGCTGGTCCGCGCTGACGCACCCGTTCGGGCACTACATGCTCAACTCGGCCATCGTGGTGATCGGCTCCATCCTGGGAAACCTGATCTCGTGTTCCATGGCTGCCTACGCGTTCGCGCGGCTCCAGTTCACGGGCAAGAAGCTGTTCTTCGGCATCATGTTGCTGACCATCATGCTCCCGTTCCACGTGGTGATCGTGCCGCAGTACATCCTGTTTTCACAGATCGGGTGGGTCAACACGTTCTGGCCGCTCATCGTTCCGAAGCTCCTGGCCACGGACGCGTTCTTCGTGTTCCTGATGGTCCAGTTCATCCGCGGCATCCCGAAGGACCTGGATGAAGCGGCAAGGATCGACGGCGCCGGCCACCCGCGCATCTTCCTGCGGGTCATCCTGCCCCTGATGGTGCCGGCCCTGGCCACCACCACCATCTTCACCTTCATCTGGACGTGGAACGACTTCTTCGGGGCCCTGATCTACCTGACGGATCCGGACATGTTCACCGTTCCGGTGGCGCTGCGCGCCTTCGTGGATTCGCAGTCCGCCACCAGCTGGGGATCGCTGTTCGCGATGTCCATCGTGTCCCTCCTGCCGGTGTTCCTGGTGTTCCTCTTCGGCCAGCGGTTCCTTATCAAGGGCATCGCCACCACAGGCATCAAGTAGATCCAGCGAAACACCTTGCTCCAGCCAATGGCCCGTCCCTTGAGGACGGGTCATTTGGCGTATCCCGCCGTGCCGGGTCGCGTGGATGATCCGCCGAGGCCAAGGCAAGAAAAACATCTTGTAATACAAGTCAGGTACTTGTAGTATGAGAACTAAGAAAACGCTTTCTCGTTTACTTTCCCCCTAGCCAGATCAACGAAGATCGGAGTACCCAGTGGCGCTTTTTCACCGCACTGAGTCAGATGCCAAGAAACGTACGGCAGAGTTGCCATCCACCGGCGCACCCCGCCGGTTCCGCAAGACGGGCGTGGTTGCCGCGGCAGCCGCCGTCGTGCTTGCCCTGAGTGCCTGCGGCGGGGGAGCCTCCCCGCAGAGCGACGGCGGACCCGTTGAGCTGCGCTTCTCCTGGTGGGGCAGCGACAAGCGCGCCCAGCTGACGCAGGCCGCCATCGCGGCGTTCGAGGCCGAGAATCCCAACATCAAGATCAAGCCGGAGTACGGCGACTGGAGCGGATACTGGGACAAGCTGGCCACCCAGGTCGCCGCCAACGATGCACCGGACATCATCCAGATGGACGAAAAATACATCACGGAGTACTCGACCCGCGGTGCGCTGCTGGACCTCTCCAAGTACGAGATCGACACGTCAAAGCTGGACGAAGCAGCCCTCAATGCCGGCAAGAGCGAAGACGGCCTGACCGGCATCGCCGCCGGCATCAACGCGGCCACCATCCTGGCCAACCCGGCCGTCTTCAAGGCTGCAGGCGTTGAGCTTCCCGACGACAAGACCTGGACCTGGGAAGACTTCGGCCGCATCTCCGCCGAAATCACCGGGAAGTCCCCGAAGGGTACCTACGGCTCTGCCGCCTACGGCACGGACGAGGCCTCGCTGGGAGTCTGGCTCCGGCAGAACGGCAAGACCCTGTACACATCGGACGGCAAGCTGGGCTTCGAGCCCTCCGACATCGCCGACTGGTGGGCTTTCCTGAAGCAGCTCAGTGAGAAGAAGGCTGTGCCGTCCGCATCGGAAGTTGTGGAAGCTGAGGCCGCAGCGCTGGACCAGAGTGGCCTGGCCACGGGCAAGAACGGGCTCGCCTTCTGGTGGTCCAACCAGCTGCCGGCGCTGGAGAAGGCTGCCGGAACCGACCTGCAGATCCTGCGGTTCCCGTCCACCACCGGCAAGGCTGCCGACGCCAAGCTCTGGTACAAGGCATCCCAGTTCTGGTCGGCTTCATCGCGCACCAAGCACCCCGTGGAAACGGCCAAGTTCATCAACTTCCTGGCCAACAACAC
>NZ_JAKFFD010000212.1:0-8961 GCF_036675385.1 Pseudarthrobacter sp.
GGGGTTCCGGTGCTGATGGCGGTGAGGAAGTCGCGGATCTCATGCGTGAACGTGTGCTCCCAGCCGATGATGTGGCCCTGCGGCCACCAGGCTTCAAGATACGGGTGCTCGGGCTCGTTGACCAGGATCCGGCGGAAGCCCTGCTCGCGGGCGGGTGCGGTGGCATCGAGGAGGTGGAGTTCGTTAAGGTTTTCCAGGTCGAATAGCAGGGAGCCCTTGTCCCCGTAGATCTCCAGGGTCAGCGCGTTTTTCCGGCCGGTGGCCACCCGGGAGACCTCCACTGAGGCGATGGCCCCGGAGGCGAGGGTCAGCGCGGCCCAGGCGGCGTCGTCGACCGTTACATCCTCCATACCCGCTGCCCCGGGGCGGCGCGTGGTGAAGGTGTGCAGGCGGCCGGAAACCTCGGTCACCCGGTCTCCGAGCAGGAACAGGACCTGGTCGATGGCGTGGGAGGCGATATCCCCGAGCGCCCCGGAACCGGCGGTTTCCTTGTTCAGCCGCCAGCTCATGGGCGCCGTTTCGTCCGCCAGCCAGTCCTGCAGGTAGGCGGCCCGGACGTGCCGGACGGTGCCCACCCGGCCGTCCGCGATGAGTTCCTTCGCCAGCGCCAACGCGGGCACCCGCCGGTAATTGAAGCCGATCATCGACTGGACGCCCTGGGCCCGTGCTGCCTGGGCGGCCGCTGCCATGGCCTCGGCTTCGGCAAGGGTGTTGGCGAGCGGCTTCTCCACCAGGACGTGCTTGCCCGCCTGAAGGGCGGCGATCGCGATCTCGGCGTGCATCCAGCCCGGGGCGCAGATGTCCACGATGTCGATGTCATCGCGGTCCAGGACTGTGCGCCAGTCGGTCGCAGTCTCGGCCCAGCCGTACTTGGCAGCTGCTTCCTCCACCCCGGCGGCGTCCCGGCCCACGAGTAGCTTCTGTTCGAAGGCCGGGACGTCGAAGAAGCTGGCCACATTGCGCCAGGCATTGGAATGGGCCTTGCCCATAAACGCGTAGCCGACCATCGCGACGCCGAGCGGGCGATTGGTGGCTGATTCAGGTGAGGTCATCATCGTCGCTCCTAGAGCGTTGCGGTTTCCGGCGCCCAGTCCTCGGGCAGGGCCGGCGAGACCGGGGCGGAGCTTTCGACGTCAACAAACGTGCCGGAATCCATGGATTCGGTGATTGAGACCATGCTGTCCACGACGTGGTAGGCCAGGTTGCCGGTGGCGCGGTGGGGGACGCCCGCCCGGAGCGAGCGGGCCATGTCCAGGACGCCCATGCCGCGGCCGCTGGCGGGTCCGGTTGCGGGAACCGTGGTCCAGTCCTCGTCCCCTGCGCGCCAGAGCCGGATGTCGCCGTCGAAATTATTGGGGTCCGGCAGCGAAAGTGTGGCTTCGGTGCCCGTGATCTCCACGAAACCCATGTTCACGCGCGGGGACTCAAAGGAGAAGACGCTGTGCGATGACGCGCCGCTTTCGAACTGGGCCATGGCACTCACGTGGGTGGGCACCTCGACGCTGAACTCCTCGCCGGCCTTAGGTCCGGAGCCGATAACGCGGAAGTCCCTGGACCTGGATCCGACGGCGGCGACCTTGCGGATGGAGCCGAACGTCTGGACCAGCATGGTGAGGTAATACGGGCCCATGTCGAAGAGCGGCCCGGCCCCGGTCTGGAACAGGAAAGCCGGGTTGGGGTGCCAGGATTCCGGGCCGGGGGTCTGGAAGGTGGTCATGGCCGTCAGCGGGGTGCCGATGTCGCCGCGTTCGATCAGCCGGCGTGCGGTCTGCAGGCCGGCGCCGAGGAAGGTGTCCGGGGCGCAGCCGAGGCGGATGCCGGCGGCGTCGGCGGTTTTGAGCAGGCCGAGCCCGGAGGCGCGGTCCAGGGAGAAGGGCTTCTCGGTCCAGACATGCTTGCCAGCGTTGACGGCGGCGGTGGCCACCTCAACGTGCGCCGCGGGGATGGTCAGGTTCACGATGATTTCGACGTCGGGATGGTTCAGTGCCGCGTCCACGCCGCCCCACTCCGCGATGCCGTATTCCTTGGCCCGGGCCTCGGCGGCCTTTTCGAAGAGGTCGGCGATGACGAGGACTTTCAGGTCCGGGAACACGGTGAGGTTGTCCAGGTATTCCTTGGAAATGTTGCCCGCGCCGATGACGGCAACGCCCACGGGGCCGCGGCGGGTCGACGCTGCGTGGCTCATGCGCGTGCTCCGGCGGTGCCCGTGCCCGTGCGCTGTGCGGCATTGAGGTAGGCGAGGCTCTCGGCGATGCCCTCGAAGATGTCGCCGGCGTAGTCATCGAATTCCACGACGCCCACCTCGAGGGACCTGGCGGCGGCAATGACGTCCAGCACGGCGACCTTGCCCTGGCCCGCAGGCTGCTGCGCTTTGGTGTCCGTATTCAGGGGTCCGTCCTTGATGTGGATGAACTTCACCCGGTCGCCGAGCCGCTCCAGCACCGCCACGGGATCCTGGCCGCCCACGGCCACCCAGTACGTGTCCACTTCGAGGACAACTTCGGGATCGAGGAGGTCCGCGAAGTACTCCAGCGCGGTGCGTCCCTCGATGGTGGACTCCAGCTCCCACTGGTGGTTGTGGTAGCCCACGCGGATGCCGTATTCGGCGCCCTTCCTGGCTGCGGCGTTGAGGCCGGCAGCGGTGGCCTGGATGTCCGCCGCGGACTGCCAGCGGTCAGCCGCGATGAACGGATCGATCACCGTGGTGATCCCCAGTTCCCTGGCCGCGGCGAAGATCTCATCCTGGTCCTGGCTCAGCAGCGGTGCGTGTCCGGACGGAGCCGTCAGGCCGTTCTCCCTTAGCGCAGCACCGAGCTCTTTGGCCGTGGCGACAAAGTTGTACGGCTCAACCTTCGTGAAACCGATCTCCGCGACCTTGCGGATGGTGCCGGGAAGGTCCGCCTGGATCTGGTCCCGGAGTGTGTAGAGCTGGATCGAGTAGTTCATTGGTTCTCCTGATTGCAGACGAATCCACGTTGATTGGGTGCTGCGGTGCTGAGGGCGATGCCACTGCCACTAAAGCTAGAATGACTTTTGCCGATCGTCAAGCAAAAGTTGCGCGAAAACAGATATTCTTTGTTCCGCGTGACAGGCAGAAGTTCCATGTGTTATTCATAATCCATGAGCCTTAGCCCCGGAACAGAGCACGCAGCCCCAGACCACGGCGTGAGCCTGGCGCGCGCCGGCGACCTCTTCCAGCTGCTCCGGGACGGCCAGGCGCGGACGCGGGCAGAGCTGGCCCTGACCACCGGTTTGGCGCGTTCCACCGTCGCTGCGCGCATTGACGCCCTGATCGCCTCCGGCCTGGTGGGCGCGGCCGGTGAGGCGAACTCCAGCGGCGGCAGGCCGCCGTCGCGCTTTGCCTTCAACCCGGCGGCACGCGCCGTCCTGGCCGTCGACGTCGGCGCCACCCACGTGATTGTTGCCGTTACCGATCTCAGCGGCCGGGTCCTGGCCGAGCGGCGGCTGGCCCAGGATGTGGCGGCCGGCCCGGAAGCGGTGCTCGGCCGGGTGATCAAGGAGGGCCGCGCGTTGCTTGAGCAGGCCGGACGGGGCCCGCGCGATCTCGCCGGCATCGGAATCGGCCTGCCGGGGCCCGTGGAGCACGCCACCGGAAAGCCCGTCAAGCCGCCCATCATGCCGGGGTGGGACGGGTTCGACGTCGTCCCTTACGTCCAGCGCTCGCTGCCAGTGCCGGTGCTGGTGGACAACGACGTGAACATCATGGCGCTGGGGGAGCGGTCGGCGCACTGGGCGGAGCACGGGAATTTCCTGTTCATCAAGGTTGCCACCGGCATCGGATCCGGGATCATCAGCAACGGTGAACTGCAACGCGGCGCCAACGGAACGGCGGGCGATCTGGGCCACGTCCGCGTGCCGCGCGGCGATGACGTGCTGTGCCGCTGCGGCAACTACGGCTGCCTCGAGGCGCTGGCGTCCGGACCGGCCCTGGCCGCTGAACTGTCGCGGCAGGGTGTGCCGGCGCGCAAGGGCAGTGATGTGCTGCGGCTGGTCGGCGAGGGCAACCCCCAGGCCATCCACGCCCTGCGCCAGGCCGGCCGGGATGTCGGCGATGTGCTGGCCACCGTGGTCAACCTGCTGAACCCGTCCGTCATCGTCATCGGCGGGAGCCTGGGCCAGGCCGGGGAACACCTGATGGCCGGCGTCCGCGAAGTGGTCTACCGGCGGTCATTGCCGCTGGCAACCAGCCACCTGCGGATCGCCCTGTCCGTGGCCGGGGACCAGGCGGCGATTCTTGGTGCGAGCCAGATGGTCACGCAGTACGTGTTGTCTCCTGCAGCCATTGAGGCGACGCTCCAGGCGGCCGGTTAGGCGGCTAGTCGGCAGTCACCCCGCGGTGATCACTCGGACCGGCGAACCCTCAAGCCAGGCCTTGACGTCCTCGAACGCGCCACCGTAGAACTGCCGGTAGCTCTCGGCCGTCACGTAGCCGAGGTGCGGAGACAGCACAGTGTTGGGGGCGCTGAGTAGCGGGTGGCCCGCGGGAAGCGGTTCCTGGTCAAAAACGTCCAGGGCCGCGCCGCGGATCCAGCCCTCGTTCAAAGCCCGCACCAGGGAATCCTGGTTCACCAGCGGACCCCGCGAGGTGTTCACCAGGATGCCTTCCGGCCCCAGGAGCCGCAGTTCCTGCTCACCCACGATGTCCTCGGAACGGGGAGACAGCCGCAGGTGGAGGGACACGACGTCGGAATTCTCGAAAAGTTCCTCCTTGCTGACCTTCTGAACGCCTGCCTCGGCGGCGGCCTCATCGGTGAGATTCTGGCTCCAGGCGAGCACTTCCATGCCGAAAGCCTGCCCGTACGCCGCGATCCGCCGCCCGATCTTGCCCAGGCCCACGACGCCCAGGGTCTTGCCGGACAGTTCCATCCCCACCGACGTCTGCCACGTGCCCGCGCGCAGCGAGTTCTCCTCGGCCGGGAGGTTGCGGGCGATCGCGAGCAGCAAAGCCCAGGTCAGCTCGGGTGCGGCCGTGGGGGATCCGGGTGTGCCGCATACGGTGATGCCGAGTTCGGTTGCTGCGGCCACGTCGATGGAGGCATTGGCCATGCCGGTGGTCACCAGCAGCTTCAGCCCCGGGAGACGTTCCAGCACGGTGCGGGGAAACGGGGTCCGCTCACGCATCGCGATGACGATCTGGCAGTTGGCGAGGGCTGCTGCCAGGGCGTCCTCGGACTGGAAGGGCTCGCGGAAGACGGACGCTGTAACGCCGGCCTGTTCCAGGGCGGCCCAGTCGGCGAAGCCGTGCGCCACGCCCTGGTAGTCGTCGAGGATGGCAAGCCGTTGTTGCATGTCTGTTCCTTCGTCCGGGGTGAGCGGCTTCTGTACCCTCACGTTGGGGCCCGCCGGTGTGAGCTTCATCGTATGCCAGGGCGCCATGACGTTGCCTGAGGCGTCCGGGGCAATACGCCGTGATAGCAATGGAAGTGATGAAATCGTATTTAGCCACCGCGGAATCCTTGTGAGCGGACAGTTCCTGGCCAAAGTTCCCAAGGGCTGGATCCTCCTGGCCTGTATCGGACTGCTGGCGCTGAACCTGCGTGGGCCCTTCGTTGCCGTCGCCCCGGTGGTTGACCTGATGCAGGCCGACCTCGGATTTACCCCCGTGATGTTGGGCCTGCTGACAAGCATCCCGGTGCTGTGCTTCGCGCTCGCCGCGTCGCTGGCGTCTCTGACCACGAGGAAACTCGGCGCGGAGTTCGCCGTTTCGCTGACCATCCTTGGCGTCCTGGCTGGCGTGATTGTGCGCTCGGCTGGCGGCCCGGGACCGGTGGTGGTGGGCACGGTGATGATCGGCCTGGCCATCACGGTGGGCAATATCGCGGTGCCGTTGATTATCCGCCGCGACTTCTCCCCGATGCGCCAGGGGACCGCCATGGGTGTGTACACCGCGGCCCTGAACATCGGATCATTCCTGACCTCGATGGTCACGGCGCCCCTGGCAGAGCTGGCCGGTTGGCGTGTGGCCTTGGCCGCCGTGGGCATCCTGGCTGTGATTGCCATCGTTTTCTGGACCCTCGCCGTGGGCGCCCGCACCGCGTTTGTGCCCTCCCGCACCGTGGTGGCCGGCGGGCAGGAACACCCGGCCGTCAAGGGTTCCGGCTGGATTACCGCCGGGCTCACCGCAGGCTTCGCCGGGCAGGCGTTTTCCTACTACGCGGTGACGGCGTGGCTGCCGAGCTACCTCAACGACGAACTTGGCATGTCCGCCTCAGCCGCCGGGGCAGGCTCATCGCTGTTCCAGATCTTCGCCATCGTTGGCGGCTTGGGAGTGCCGTTCGCGGCCAAATATTTCAGTACGACGACGACGGCAGTCACCGTGGGGTTGCTGTGGACGGCCGTGCCGGCCGGGCTGCTGCTGGCGCCGGAACTGTGGTGGCTGTGGTCCACGTTCGGCGGCATCGCGCAGGGCGGCGGGATCACGCTGATCTTCATCGCGATCATCAAGCTGGCCCGGGACCAGGTGTCCGCGGGCCGGATGTCCGCCACGGTCCAGGGGCTCGGTTACTGCTTCGGCGCGGTGGCCCCGCCGCTGGTGGGCTTCGTGCGCGACGCCTCGGGTTCCTGGACCCCCGCGCTGCTGGTGATCCTGGGCTCGGTGCTGATGTTCTTCGTCTGCACAACCCTGGCCGTGCGGCTGGTGCCGAAAGGACGCTGACGCGTCCCGCCGTCGTACGTTCTTTCCTTCCCGCATGATTGCCAACGCTCTCTCACTTAACGCAGCTTAACGACGGACGCTCTCTCACTATCTTGAGGATAGTGAGAGAGCGTCCCGGGTTTTCTCGCATTATGTGAGAGAGCGTCCGCGGGTCACACGGGGTGTTCCGTCGCCGGGCCGGCTCCCCGGATCTCGGGGGTGCCTGTTGCGAAGGGCATGCCTGCCCGGCGGACGGAAGTCTATTCAGTGAGCCTGCTGCAGCCTAGGCCGCCGCGAGCTCCTCTTTGGTTGCCTTTTCGCGGGCTTCGGTGAGGTAGCGGGCGTAGGCGGGGAGGGTCAGGAAGGACGGGAAGTCCTGGCTGAGGGTGACTTCCTCGAAGATGTCGCGGGAGTCTTCGAAGCGGTCGCCGTCGAAGCGTTCCAGCCGGGCGAACTCTTCGTCGAGCAGTTCCTCGATCCACTGGTGGGTGATGATTTCGCCGCGGTCGGTGATGGCGCTGGCGTACATCCACTGCCAGATCTGCGAGCGGGAGATTTCCGCGGTGGCGGCGTCTTCCATGAGGTTGTGGATGGCGACGGCGCCGTTCCCGCGGAGCCAGGACTCGATGTAGCGGATGCCTACCTCGATGTTGTTCCGGATGCCCTGCTCGGTGATGGTGCCTTCGGTGGCGGCCACATTGATGAGTGCGCGGTCATCGGGGATGACGTCCTCGCGGGTGCGGTCCAGCTGGTTGGGGCGTTCGCCGAGGGTGGCATCGAACACTTCGCGGCAGACCGGAACGAGGTCCGGGTGGGCCACCCAGGAGCCGTCGAAGCCGTCGTTGGCCTCGCGGGTCTTGTCGGCACGCACCTTCTCGAACGCGTTGGTGTTGGCAGCCTCGTCCTTGCGGTTGGGGACGGCGGCGGCCATGCCGCCGATTGCCATGGCGCCCCGCTTGTGGCAGGCACGGACCAGCTGTTCGGTGTAGGCGCGCATGAACGGCTGCGTCATGGTCACCTGGGCGCGGTCCGGCAGGACGAACCGGGGGCCGCGGGTGCGGAAGTTCTTGATCAGGGAGAAGATGTAGTCCCAGCGGCCGGCGTTCAGGCCCGAGGCGTGATCCCGCAGTTCGTAGAGGATCTCCTCCATTTCGAACGCCGCGGTGATGGTCTCGATCAGCACGGTGGCGCGGATGGTGCCCTGCGGGATGCCCAGCAGGTCCTGGGCGAGGATGAAGATGTCATTCCACAGCCGTGCCTCGAGGTGGTTCTCGATCTTGGGCAGGTAGAAGTACGGTCCCTTGCCCTGGGCCAGGAGGCGCCGGGCGTTGTGGAAGAAGTACAGGCCGAAGTCCACGATGCCGCCGGCCACGGGGGCGCCGTCGATGATCATGTGCTTCTCGGGCAGGTGCCAGCCCCGGGGGCGTACCACGATGGTGGGCAGCTCGCCGGCCGGGCGGAGCTTGTATTCCTTGCCCTCGGGGGAGGTGAAATCGATCCGGCGTTCCAGCGCGTCGGTGAGGTTCAGCTGGCCCTTGATGACGTTCCGCCAGGTGGGCGTGGAGGAGTCCTCCATGTCAGCGAGCCACACCTTCGCGCCGGAGTTCAGCGCGTTGATGGTCATTTTCTTGTCCACCGGGCCGGTGATCTCCACCCTGCGGTCCTCCAGGCCCGGGGCCGGGGGAGCGACGCGCCACGACGGGTCGTTGCGGATGTCCTCGGTTTCGCGGAGGAACCTGGGGTCCTGACCGCCGGCGATGTCCGCCCGGCGGGTCCGGCGTGCCTGCAGCAGTTCCTGCCGGCGCTCGGCCGTTGCCCGGTGCAGCTTGGCGACAAACTCCAGTGCATCCGGAGTAAGAACCTCGTCCTGCCGGCAAATAGGCTGCGCGGCCAAAGTGATCCCGTTGATGGTGAAGCTGTCAGTGAAGGTGTTCATTTCAATCTCCTGGAGCTGTGCCCAAACTGGGTAGCAGTAAGTGTCGTTTTGAGCCTCCAAAACGACACTTAGTGCTACTTACTTGGGGAAAATTTAGTGGAACTGGCCTTCTTCGGTGGATCCCACCAGTGCCAGGGTTGATGCGTTCGGGTTGAGCGCAGTTGCGATGTCGTCGAAGTAGCCGGTGCCGACTTCGCGCTGGTGCTTGGTCGCGGTGTAGCCGCGGGACTCGGAGGCGAATTCCTTTTCCTGCAGCTCGACGTAGGCGCTCATGCCTTCACGGGCGTAACCGTGGGCGAGATCGAACATCGAGTAGTTCAGGGCGTGGAAGCCGGCCAGGGTGATGAACTGGAACGTGAAGCCCATGGCG
>NZ_JAKFFD010000140.1:0-35745 GCF_036675385.1 Pseudarthrobacter sp.
CGCCTCCACTGTCCGGGATGCCGGATCGTGGGCCGGAGCGGCCGCCCGGTGCCCGGTGCCCTGTCCGGCCAGGATCTGCGCGGCGGCGAGCTCAGCCATGGCCGATGACGTCTGGAAACCGTAACCGCCCTGCCCAGCCAGCCAGTAGAACCCGGGGGCTTCGGCGTCGAATCCGGCTACCGGGACGCCGTCGGCAGCCTCGGTCCGGAGCCCCGTCCACGCGCTCCGGACTCCGCGGATTCCCAATGTTGTCAGCTCGTTCAGCTTCACGATCAGCCGCTCGACATCGCCGGGCCGCGGCCGGGCGTCCTCGGGTCCGCTGGGCACCGTTTCCGACGGCGAGATCAGCACGTCGGTGCCCTCCCGGCGGAAATAAAACGTGTGGTCCGCTGCCGCCACCATGGGGCTGTGCCTTGGCAGTGGATGTTCGACGTCGACAATCGCCGCAGTGCGCCGGTACGGCTGCAGCCCGAGCTTTTCCACGCCGCTGATCACGGCGATTTCATCGGCCCAGGCGCCGGCCGCATTGACCAGCACGCCGGCTTCGAAGGCTTCCTGCCCGGCGCCGACCTCCCAGCCCGAGCCCTGCCGCTGGGCGGAATGGACGCGGGCGCCGGTGATGATGTCGGCGCCGGCGGCCTCCGCCCGCAGGCGGTGGTCGGCCAGCAGCAGCGGGGCGTTGCAGCCGAAGGATCCGGTGTCCAGGCCTGCGGCGGAGAAAGCTCCGGGCACCAGTGCAGGGCACAGCTCCAGTGCCCGTTCATGCGTGATGGCATTCATGTGGCCGCTGCCCTCGGCGCGGACCGATTCCTCTGTGCCGATCAGCATAAAGCTTCGCGGCGTCAGGACGGGTTCGGGCAGTTGGGCGTCCCGGGCAGCGATCAGTTCCAGGGTCCGGACCGTGAGCTCCCGGACCGCGTCCGGGCCGTAACTGGGAATGAGCTGGCGGGCGGAACGGGAGGACGTGTGGTACCCCAGCTCCTGCTCCGCCTCGACCAGCGCCACGCTGCAGCTGCCCGCGAGCGCGGACGCCAGGGACAGGCCGGCGATGCCGCCTCCCACAATCAGGACGTCGTAGTGTGCTGCCATGGCTCCATCCTTGCAGAGTTGCCCTGCGGCCGCGCCGGTCCTGCTCTGTCAGGTTTTAGCCCGGCTGGGTTAACCCTGCCGGGTTAGCCTGCCACCGCCGCACGGCTGGCGACGAACGCACCCACGCACGCTTCGACGTCGTCCGCTGAGTGCGATGCTGACAGCTGCACGCGGATCCGGGCGGCGCCGCGCGGGACCACCGGGAAGCTGAAGGCGGTGACGAAGACGCCGTGCTGGAGCATCTGGTCCGCCACCTTGGCAGCCATGACGGCATCCCCGAACATCACGGGGACAATCGCGTGTTCGCCGTCCAGGAGTTCAAAGCCCTCCTCCGTCATCCGGCGGCGGAACAGGCTGGCATTCTCGAACAGCCGGGTGCGCAGGTCACCGGAATTCTCCACCAGGTCAAGGGCCCTGATGGTGGCGGCGACGATCGCGGGGGCCAGGGAATTGGAGAACAGGTACGGGCGCGCTTTCTGGCGGAGCATGGCCACCACTTCACGGCGCCCGGACACATAGCCGCCGGACGCGCCGCCCAGGGCCTTGCCGAACGTTCCGGTGTAGATGTCCACGCGCTGGGACACGCCTGCGTGCTCGGGGGTTCCGGCACCGGTGGCACCCATAAAGCCGACGGCGTGGGAATCGTCCACCATCACCAGGGCGTCGTGCTTCTCGGCGAGGTCGCAGATGGCCGCCAGCGGTGCCAGGTAGCCGTCCATGGAGAACACGCCGTCGGTGACGATGATCTTGCGCCGCGCATCCTTCGCTTCGACGAGCTTGGCCTCGAGCTCCGCCATGTCCTGGTTGGCGTAGCGGAACCGCTGGGCCTTGCAGAGCCGGATGCCGTCGATGATGGAGGCGTGGTTGAGGGCATCGGAGATGATGGCGTCCTCGGGGCCGAAGAGGGATTCGAAGACGCCGCCGTTGGCATCAAAGCAGCTGGAGAACAGGATGGTGTCCTCCGTGCCGAGGAACCTGGAGACCCTGGCTTCCAGTTCCAGGTGCAGGTCCTGGGTGCCGCAGATGAAGCGGACGCTGGCCATGCCGAAGCCCCGTGAGTCCATGGCCTCTTTGGCCGCGGCGATGATGTCCGGGTGGTCCGCGAGGCCCAGGTAGTTGTTGGCGCAGAAGTTCAGGACGGTGGCGCCGGGCTGGCCGATCTGCCCTGCCGTGATGTGGCTGGACTGCGGGGAGTTGATGCTGCGTTCGGTTTTGAAGAGCCCGGCGGCGCGGATGTCGTCCAGCTCAGCCTGCAGTTGGTCCTTGATGGAGGTGTACATGGTGCTCCTTAGAGTTCGGTCCAGTCGAGGACAACTTTTCCGCCGACGCCGGCGCGGGCGGTGGCGAAGCCTTTTTCCCATTCTGCGGCGGGCAGCTTGTCCGTCACTACCGCTGAGATGCCGGCGTGCAGCACGGGGTTGGAGGAGAGCATGGCGCTCATGGCGTACCACGTCTCATACATTTCGCGGCCGTAGATGCCCTTCAGCGTCAGCATGTGCGTGACCACCTTGCCCCAGTCGATGGTGATGTCCTGGCTGGGCAGGCCGAGCATGGCAATGCGGCCGCCGTGGTTCATGTTGTCGATCATCTCAGGCAGGGCGGTGGGGTGGCCGGACATTTCCATGCCGATGTCGAAGCCCTCACGCATCCCGAGTTCACGCTGGGCATCCTTGACGCGCGTGGTGGAGACGTCGATGGCCAGGTCCACGCCGAGCTGGCGTGCCAGCTCGAGCCGCGGCTGGGAGACATCGGTGATGGCGATCTTGCGCGCCCCGGCGTGGCGGGCCACCGCGATGGCCATCAGCCCGATGGGTCCTGCCCCGGTGATCAGCACGTCCTCACCCACCAGCGGGAAGCTGAGGGCGGTGTGGACGGCGTTGCCGAACGGATCGAAAATCGCGCCGAGTTCCGGGGTGATGGAGGGGTCATGGTGGACCCAGACGTTGGTCTCGGGGATGACCACGTACTCGGCGAAGGCGCCGTCCCGCTGGACGCCGACGCTGACGGTGTGGATGCACATCTGGCGGCGGCCTGCGCGGCAGTTCCGGCAGATTCCGCAGACCACGTGGCCTTCGCCGGATACCCGGTCCCCCACCTTGACGTCGCGGACGCCGTCGCCGATTTCCACTACTTCACCGTAGAACTCATGGCCGGCGATGAGGGGTGCCTCGATCATGCCCTGCGCCCAGGCGTCCCAGGACTGGATGTGCAGGTCCGTGCCGCAGATCCCGGTGGTCATGACCCGGATCTTGACGTCGCTGGGGCCGGCCTCGGGCTCGGGCCGGTCAACCAGCTCGAACCCGGCGTGTGCACCGGACTTGTAGAGTGCCTTCATTGGCTTCCTGACTGTTGGCAGCGACCCGCGGCCTGCGGGTGTGGTCTCCCTTTATTAGAGCCACTTCGAAGCATTAGCACAAGCAGAATTCTCTCAATCGACGATGAAGTGTTCACTAATGCATAGACTGGGCGGATGGAAATTCATCAGCTGGAAATCCTCCGCGAACTCGGAGCCCTGGGCAGCGTGAAGGCGGTGGCGGAGACACTGATGGTCACGCCCTCCGCGGTGTCCCAGCAACTGGCACTGCTGCAGCGCAATGTTGAGGTTCCGCTGACCCGGAAGGAGGGCCGCAACCTGGTGCTGACCGAGGCCGGGCAGGTGCTCGCCGACGCGGGTGCCGCCGTCGTCAGTGCCATGGCGGACGCCCGGACAGCCATCGGCGCCTATCACGGCTCGCCGGTGGGCACCGTGACCATCAGTGGTTTCCACAGCGCGGGGCAGGCGCTGTTCGCGCCGCTCGCGCACATGCTGGACGCGCCCGGCCAGCCGCGGATCCAGCTTTCCGACGAGGACGTGGCGCAGCAGGACTTCCCGGCGCTGACGGCGCGGTACGACCTGGTGCTGGCGCACCGGATGGACCACAGCCCGCGTTGGCCGGAGGAGCGTGTCGCGGTGATTCCGCTGGCGCACGAACCGCTGGATGTTGCGTTGCCGGCTGACCATCGCCTGGCCCGCCAGGGCACCCTCACCGCGGCCGACGTCGTGGGCGAACCTTGGGTGACCAGCCACACCGGATACTCCCCCGCCGACGTCCTGTCCGCCGTCGCGGCCGTCTCCAGCAAGGAACTGAACATCGTCCACCGGATCAACGATTACTCCACCGTGGCCGCGCTGGTGGCGGCGGGCGGTGTGGTGGGCCTGCTGCCGCGGCATACGGCGCGGCCCGTGCTCAACCCGGGCATCGTGCTGCGGCCGCTGGAGGGCATCAGCACCCGGCGGCGGATCGACATCCTGGCCCGGCCGGAGAACCTGAAGCGCCGCTCGGTGATGGTTGTGTGCGAGGCGCTGCAGGCGATCATGACCGGGCTGGTGGAGCAGGGCGGCTAACCCCAACTGGGTCGCAGTAAACGTCGCCATTCCGCGTTCTGGCGACGTTAAATGCCAGCTACTTGGGGGCCAGCCGCTTGGCGTGGCCGAGGCCCTTGCCCAGCCCGTGGCCGTGGCCCTTGCCCATGCCTTTCCCGAGACCCAGTCCCGGACCGGTGCCGGCGCCCTCCACGATCTGGCGCGCGGTGGCGTTGTCACCGTTCTTCACGCCGGAGACCCTGACGGCCTCACCCGTGGCGATTTCCGCGATGGTGACCTCTGACCGCTTCAGCCGTTTGCCGTCGTCGCCCGTTGCCGGCGAACCGTCCGCGGCCGGGGCAGGGAACTTGATGATCCTGGTCTCCGCGTTGACGGCGTAGGCCTGGGTGAAACCGTCCTCGCTCTTGACGGTGAGCGAGGTTTCGCTGACGGCCTCCACGGTGCCCTGCTGGGTCAGCACGGTTTCGAACGTCCCGTCCGCCTTCTTCACCACACTTTCACTGTGCAGGTGCTGCGGGCGCTGGGCCTTGGCCGGCTTCTCCTGGCCCTTAGCCTTGTCCGATTTCCCCGGCGCGGAGGCCGACGGTGACGGCGACGGCGTATCTGTGGCGGACCAGGCGATGGCGACACCCGTGCCGGTCAGCGCCAGAGCAATGACGCCCGCCAGCAAGGCCTTGCGGAATCTCAACGGTTCTTGGACCGACATGGCCATTCCTCCCACAGCACGGGCAGGGCTCCGGCGCCCTGGATCTTCAGTCTAGAACCGGCAGGCCCCGCTGAATACGCGTACTTTGCGGGCGGGAAGTGAGTACTTAAACCAAACTGGGTCGCAGTAGACGTCGTCATGAGCCCTCATAACGACGTTAACTGCGACCCAGTTGGGTTAAAACAGGTGGCTTAGCACCTGGCGTGGCCTACGCTCAGCCCTCAACTCCAAGCTTCGCGAGGATCAGCTCCTTGACGCGGCCGGCGTCGGCCTGCCCGCGGGTCGCCTTCATAACGCCGCCGACGATCGCGCCGATCGCCTGGAGTTTGCCGGCGCGGATCTTGTCCGCGACGTCGGGCTGCGCGGCGAGCGCAGCGTCGATGGCTTCCAGGAGGGGGCCGTCGTCGGAAACGACGGCGAGGCCGCGCTTCTCCACGATCTCCGCCGGGGTGCCTTCGCCCGCGAGCACGCCGTCCAGGACCTCGGTGGCCATCTTGTTGTTGATCTTGCCGTCCTCGACCATCCGGTTCAGCTCCACGATGGTGGCGGGCTGGACGCCCAGCTGGCCGGGGTCGACGTCGGCGTTCTTGGCACGGCCAACGATCTCGCCCATCCACCATTTGCGGGCCACCGTGGGGGTGGCGCCTGCGGCGATGGTTTCCTCGATCTCATCCATAACGCCTGCGTTGACGACGTCGCGGAATTCCAGGTCCGAGTAGCCCCAGTCCGACTGCAGCCGCTTGCGGCGGGCCGCCGGCGGCTCGGGCAGCGTGGCGCGGAGTTCCTCCACCCATTCGCGGGACGCAACGATCGGAACCAGGTCGGGCTCCGGGAAGTAGCGGTAGTCATCGGCGTCCGACTTGGGCCGGCCCGAGGTGGTGGTGCGCGTGTCCTCGTGCCAGTGGCGGGTTTCCTGGATGATCGGGTTGCCGGCATCCAGGACGGCTGCGTGCCGCTGGATCTCGTAGCGGACGGCGTGTTCGACGGCGCGCAGCGAGTTGACGTTCTTCGTTTCGGAGCGGATGCCGAAGCGTTCGCGGCCGTGCGGGCGCAGCGAAACGTTCGCGTCGCAGCGCACGTTGCCGCGTTCCATCTTCGCGTCCGACACACCAAGGTTCTTGACGATCTCCCGGACGGCGGCCACGTACGCCTTGGCCAGCTCGGGGGCGCGGGAACCGGCACCCTCGATGGGCTTGGTGACAATCTCCACGAGCGGAACGCCGGAGCGGTTGTAGTCCACCAGCGAGAAGTCGGCACCCTGGATACGGCCGGTGGCCCCGCCCATGTGCGTCAGCTTTCCGGCGTCCTCTTCCATGTGGGCGCGCTCGATCTCCACGCGGAAGATGGTCCCGTCCGACAGTTCGATGTCCAGGTAGCCGTCGTACGCGATGGGGTCCTCGTACTGTGACGTCTGGAAGTTTTTGGGAGTGTCCGGATAGAAGTACTGCTTCCGGGCGAACGTGCAGGATTCAGCGATCTTGCAGTTCAGGGCAAGGCCGATCTTGATCGAGGACTCGATCGCGACCCTGTTCACGACCGGCAGCACACCGGGCATGCCCAGGTCCACCTCGTTGACGTTGGTGTTCGGCTCGTCGCCGAAGACGTTGGGCGCGGAGGAGAACATCTTGGACTTGGTGTTGAGCTCCACGTGGACCTCAAAACCCAGGACGGGATCGTATTTCTCCATGGCCTCTTCGAAGCTCAGGGTTGCGTCCGTGCTCATTATTTTGCCTCCTTGGCGTCAACAAGGGTCTCAACCAACGGCGGCGCCTGGTCCAGGAGCGGGCCGCCCCACTGTGCCTCCAGGAGGGATTCCAGGACAGCACCCACCCGGTAGAGCCGGGCATCCTCGCGGGCCGGAGCCAGCAGCTGGATGCCGACGGGAAGGCCGTCTTCGTCAGCCAGGCCGCCGGGCAGGGTCAGTCCGGGCACGCCGGCCAGGTTGGCGGGGATGGTGGCGACGTCGTTGAGGTACATCGCCAGCGGATCATTCAGTTTCTCCCCGAGCTTGAACGCCGTGGTGGGCGCCGTGGGAGAGATCAGGACGTCGGCCTGCGCGAACGCGGCCTCGAAGTCGCGCTGGACCAGGGTGCGGACCTTCTGGGCCGAACCGTAGTACGCGTCGTAGTAGCCGGCGCTCAGGGCATAAGTGCCCAGGATGATGCGGCGCTTGACCTCGGCGCCGAAGCCGGCGGCGCGGGTGGCACCCATCACGCGTTCGATGGTCATGGGTCCGTCCTCGGGGAGGACACGCAGGCCGTACCGGACGCCGTCGAACTTTGCCAGGTTGGAGGAGGCCTCCGACGGCATGATCAGGTAGTAGGCGCCGAGGGCGTACTGGAAGTTGGGGCAGGAGACCTCGACGATTTCCGCACCGGCCTGCTTGAGTAGCTCCAGGGATTCGTTGAAGCGGTTTTCGACGCCGGCCTGGTAGCCCTCGCCGTGGAGTTCCTTGATGATGCCGATCCGCATGCCTTCGACGTTGCCCACGCGGGCGGCAGCGACGAGGTCTTCCAGGGGGTCGGGCAGGGACGTGGAGTCAAAGGGGTCATGCCCGCCGATGACCTGGTGCAGCAGCGCCGAGTCCAGGACGGTGCGGGAAACCGGGCCGATCTGGTCCAGCGAGGAAGCCATCGCGATGGCACCGTAGCGGGAAACGCCGCCGTAGGTGGGCTTGACTCCCACGGTGCCGGTGACGGCGCCGGGCTGGCGGATGGATCCGCCGGTGTCCGTGCCGAGCGCCAGCGGGGCCTCAAACGCAGCAACGGCCGCAGCCGAGCCGCCGCCGGAACCGCCGGGGATCCGGTCCAGGTCCCACGGGTTGCGGGTGGGACCGTACGCGGAGTGCTCGGTGGAGGAACCCATGGCGAATTCATCCAGGTTGGTTTTGCCCAGGATGGGCATTTTGGCGGCGCGGAGGCGCTTGACCACCGTGGCGTCGTAGGGGCTGTGCCAGCCCTCGAGGATCTTGGAGCCCGCAGTGGTGGGCTGGCCGATGGTGACGATGAGGTCCTTGACGGCGATCGGCACGCCGGCGAGGACGTGGAGTTCCTCAGCCGCGGCACCGCCGGCGGCACGGATGGCGTCCACCTCGGCAGCGACGGCGAGCGCTTCTTCGGTGTTCACGTGCAGGAACGCGTTCACGCCGCGTTCGCCGCCGTCGACAGCTGCGATGCGGTCGAGGTACGCCTGGGTGACCTCGACGGAGGTGACCTCGCGGGCGGCCAGCTTGGCGGCCAGCTTGGCGGCCGAGAGGCGGATGAGTTCGTTGGTGTCAGTCATGGTTATGCCTCATCCAGGATTGCCGGGACCTTGAAACGGTTCTCATCGGAATCCGGAGCTCCCGAGAGTGCCTGCTCCGCGGTGAAGGTGTGGCCCACAACGTCCTCGCGGAACACGTTGGTCAGCGGGATCGGGTGGGAGGTTGCCGGGACGTCATCACCGGCGGCTTCACTCACGGACTTCACTGATTCAACGATGACGGCGAGTTCGCCGGCCATCCTGTCCAGCTCTTCAGCACTCATCTCGATGTGAGCGAGCTGCGCGAGGTGCGCAACATCGTCACGGTTGATCGCAGCCATGGATCTCCCCTGCAGGTTCGGATTGTTTTCCGAACCAGTCTAGTGGGGAAACGTCAGTGCCCGTCTGACGACCCCCAGCGGGCGTCAGACGGGCACCTCGGTGCCGTGGTCCCGGTCACGGGGACCGGCCACAGGCAGCTACAGACTAACCGATCCCGATGGCTCCCGTCAGCATCCCCACACCCAACATGACGAGCGAAACCACCGCGGTGCGCCATAGGACCTTTTTGTGGTGGTCGCCGAGGTCCACCTTGGCCAGCGAAACCAGCAGGAGGATGGCCGGAACCAGCGGGCTCTGCAGGTGGAACGGCTGTCCGGTGATGGAGGCACGCGCCATCTCCGCGGCGCTGATTCCGTAGTGTGCGGCGGTCTCGCTGAGCACCGGCAGGACGCCGAAGTAGAAGGCGTCGTTGCTCATGAAGAACGTCATGGGGATGCTGAGGACGCCGGTGATGACGGCCATGAACGGGCCCATGCTGGAGGGGATGATCTGGACCAGCCACGCGGACATGGCCTCGACCATGCCGGTGCCCTTCAGGACGCCGGTGAGGACAGCCGCGGCCATCACCATGCTGACCACGGCCACGATGGACGGTGCGTGGGCGATCAGCTGCTCGCCTTGTTCCTTGACCTTGGGGAAGTTCACCAGCAGTGCAATGGCGGAGCCCACCATGAAGACAAACGGCAGTGGCACGATGTTGGCCACGAGCACCACCATGACGGCGACCGTCAGTCCGAAGTTGAACCAGAACAGCTTGGGGCGCAACGTCCTGCGGTTCGGGTCCAGCGCGGTATCGGCCATGGCGGAATCTCTTTCATGCACCAGAGTTTCGGTGCGTTCCAGGACAGCAACTGAAGAACCTTCCGGAGTGTAGCCGCCGACGGCGGGACTTCCGGTTCCGGGGGAACGTGACCCACTGCGGCCGGTACCGGCGGAGGCAGCGGCGGTGCCGCCGTCGGAAGCGCCGCCGTCGAACTTTTCAGCAGTGAAGGGTTCTACCGTGTCCGGAGTTCCCCAGATTTCCGGTGCAATGGCGCGGAGGCGGTTGCGTTCCTGCAGGCCCAGGAGCCAGGCGAAGCCAAAGACCACTACCAGGCCGGCGATGAGGGACGGGATCATCGGGACAAAAACGTCGTTGACGTCCAGGTGGAGCGCGGTGGCGGCGCGGGCAGTGGGACCGCCCCACGGCAGGATGTTCATGGTGCCGTTGGCCAGGCCGGCCACGCAGGTGAGGACAACGGGGCTCATCTTCAGGCGCAGGTACACCGGCAGCATGGCAGCGGTGGTGAGGATGAAGGTCGTGGAGCCGTCGCCGTCCAGGGAGACTGCGGCCGCCAGGATCGCTGTGCCGAGCACCACCTTGGCGGGGTCATTGCCGAGCTTGCGGAGGATGAACTTCACCAGCGGGTCGAACAGCCCGACGTCGATCATCAGGCCGAAGTAGATGATGGCGAACATCAGGAGTGCCGCCGTGGACGTCATGGACTTCATTGACTCCAGGACCATGTCCCCGATGCCCAGTCCGGCACCTGCGAACAGGCCAAAAACGGTGGGGACGATGATCAGCGCCAGTACTGGCGTCAACTTCTTTGTCATGATCAGCACCATGAATACCGCGATCATTGCGAATCCAAGTAATACCAGCACGGCCGGCTCCTTCATGTGAACAACGCCACCGCAGTGTGACGCGTGCTACAGACATTAGGGTGGCGGACGTCACGGCAGTGCCTTTGGCTCAATTGATTGGCATACTGCTTGTTCGGAGCATTTTGCGCATTATGCTCACACCCAGACCCGAGGAAGGGAGGACCATGCCGCGTTCACCGCGCACACCGCCGTTGCGGTTCTCCACGCAGACCCTCCTCCTTCAGCTGGGCGTGGTCCTGCTGGTGGTGCTGCTCAGCGCCGCCGTCCACGCCTGGCTGACCTACGACCGCGTGGGCCGCGAGGCAGAAAACCAGGCCCTGACGCTGGCCCGCGCCGTCGCCGCGGATCCTTCAGTGCAGGCCAATGTCCTGGCCATCAGCGAGGGCGCGGGCACTCCCCCGCCCGCTGTGCTCCGCGCCGGACCGCTGATGGCTGCCGCCGAGGCGGTCCGGACCCGGACCGGGGCACTGTTTGTGGTGATCACCGACGAAACCGGCCTGCGCCTGGCGCACCCGGATCCGGACCGGCTGGGCGAGAAAGTCAGCACCGATCCGTCCGAGGCCCTCGCCGGCCAGGAGGTCACCACGCGGAACACCGGGACACTGGGGCCCTCTGCCGGCGCGAAGGTCCCCGTTTACGCGCCCGGCACCGGAACCGGCACCGGCGGTGGGACTGTTGTGGGCGAGGTCAGCGTTGGATACTCCATGGAGAGCGTGGGCCAAAGCGTTGCGCGCGACATCGGCCCGGTGGGGCTGACCGCCGCAGGTGCGCTGTTGGCAGGGGTGCTGGCCTCGTTCCTGCTGCGGCGCCGGCTCCAGCGACTGACGCTTGGCCTGGAGCCTGAGGAAATCAGCACGCTGGTGCACGACCAGGTGGCTGTGCTGCAGGGCGTGGACGACGGCGTCATCGGCGTTTCGGCCGACGGCAGGATCAGCGTGTTCAACGCAGCCGCGCAGCGCCTTCTGGAGCAGCCGGACCTTTCCGGGACGCCGTGGGCCGACGCTCCTGTGCCCGAGCAGCTCAGGACGCTGACCCGGCCGGACGCTGCGGAGGCGGACGCCATCGAACTCGTAGCCGGCGGCAGTGTCCTGGTGGCCAGCGCGCGCAAGGCCCTGCATCGAAGCGAGGACCTGGGCTGGGTGGTGATGCTCCGGGACCGCACCGAACTCCAGCAGCTCACCCGGCAGCTCGACGCCGTGGGCACCATGTCCGCGGCCCTGCGCGCCCAGCGCCACGAATTCGCCAACCAGCTGCACACCATCGCCGGCCTGATGAGCATCGGGCAGCACCAACAGGCCCGCGATTACCTGGCCGGGCTGGCCGCCACGGGGCCGCTGAAGTTCCCGGTGGACCAGGCGGAACTGTTGCAGGACCCGTACCTGCAGGCCTTTGTGGGTGCCAAGGGCGTGGAGGCCGATGAGCGCGGCGTCACGCTGCGGATCGGGCCCGAAACCCTGGTCCGCGGCCAGGTCACCGAGCCGCAGGACGTGACCACCGTACTGGGCAACCTGATCGACAACGCGGTGAACGCCGCCGTCGCCGGCTCCTCCCCGGATCGCTGGGTGGAGCTGGAGGTGCTGGATGAACCGCACGACGACGGCGGGACGCTGCACATCGTCGTCGCCGATTCCGGCGACGGGCTGGCCGCCGGGACGAATGCGGAAGCGGTCTTCGCCGAGGGATTTACGACGGCGGCTGGCCCAGTAGTGCCGGCTCCGGCGGCTGCCGGTGGACGGGGTGGCGGGCAGAGTGGCGGACAGGGGTTGGGCCTGGCCCTGGCCCGGAAGCTGGCCCGGCGCCGCGGCGGGGACGTCCGCTTGCTGGAGCCGGGGACACCGGGCGGACCCGGTGCTGTGTTTATGGCGTCCCTGCCACGCACTACGGCCGGGACCACTGCCGGGACACCTGCGGGGACCCAGGATTTAGCTGGAAAGGACAATGATGCCTGAGGATTTCAGGGTGCTGATTGTGGACGACGATTTCCACGTGGCCAAGCTGCACGCGACGTATGTGGATTCGGTGGCGGGATTCCTGGCGCTGGCGCCGGTGGGGTCGGCATCCCTGGCGCTGCAGGCGATCCACAGCCTCCGCCCGGACCTGGTGTTGCTGGATGTCTACCTGCCGGACGCCTCAGGTCTCGACCTGCTGCAGCAGCTGGACGTGGACACCATGATCCTCAGTGCCGCATCGGACGCCGAGTCGCTGCGGAAAGCGTTCCGCCGCGGCGCCCTCGGGTACCTGTTGAAGCCCTTTACCGCCGAGTCGCTCTCGCAGCAGCTACGTTCGTATGCCCGGTACCGCAGGCTGCTGGGCCAGCCCGGGGCCCTGGACCAGGGCTCCGTGGAGCGGGCCAAACGGGCGCTTATCCCCGGGGACGTGACGCCGGCGGCCAAACCCCGCTCCGCCACCGAGGCCGCGGTGCTGGAATCGCTGGTTGCCGGCGAACAGTATTCGGCGGTGGAAGTGGCCACCCGAGTGGG
This sequence comes from Pseudarthrobacter sp., assembly GCF_036675385.1. NCBI lineage: Bacteria > Bacillati > Actinomycetota > Actinomycetes > Micrococcales > Micrococcaceae > Pseudarthrobacter > Pseudarthrobacter sp. Next base: position 12,869 of record NZ_JAKFFD010000140.1, read on the forward strand.
GGTTTCCCGGGCCACGGCGCAACGGTACCTGTCATCGCTGGCCGACGACGGCGCCGTCGACATCCAACTGCGCTACGGAACCACCGGACGCCCGGAACACCGCTACAGCCTCCCGCCGGCCTGAGGCCCCACCCCTTGAGCGCGGGAGGGGTGCTAGCTGGCGCTCCGCTGTGCCACGAGCTCGATTTCGACGAGCATCTTCGGGTCAAGGAACGGCAGGACATGCACGAGGGACAGCGTGGGTCGGATCTCGCCGAAGACTTCGCCGTGGGCGCGGCCGGCCTCTTCCCATTTGCTGATGTCCGTCAGGTACAGCTTGGACTGGACCACGTCTTCGAAGCTGAAGCCGGCATCGGCCAGGACCACGCCGAGCTTCTGCAGGATGTACTGGGTCTGCGTGTAGAAGTCCTCGCCCACGATGCCGTCCTCGCCGCTGGCGGCCGTGGCGGAGATGTAGAGCGTGTTGTCCACCTGGACGGCGCGGGAGTAGCCGAGGGTCTGCTCCCAGACGGAGCCGGTGCCGAATGTTTTGCGCATGGTGGGCCTTTCAGTGCCGAAAATGAGTCGGCACCACTTTAGGTTGGCTGGACGTCAAGCCGGTAAACCAGCAGCTTTATGTCGGTGCCCGGAATCAGCCAGTCACGCTCCGGGACTCGTTTGAAGCCTGTCTTCCGGTAGAGGCCATGCGCGCTCTCCCAGGTCCCGCCGGTGGTGAGGGCCACGCCCGTGATCCCCTCCAGCGATTTCGCATGCGCAATGATGGCTTCCACCATGGCCTTGCCTGCGCCGCTGCGCTGCACCGCGGGATCCACCACCAGCATCCGGAACTCCAGCTCATCAGGGAGGGCGATGTCGGCGAACGGTTCACCTGCCAGTGCCAGCGTCACGGAACCCACCACCTGCCGGTCACGCTCGGCAACCCAGATCGTGGCCTTCGCCGCACGGGCGGCAACATCCTGGATCTGCTGCATATAGGGATGGTCCGCGCTGTCGAAATACCCTGCTGCCAGGTACGAGTCCACGGTGATCCTGGCGATGGCCTGGAAGTCTGCCTCAACGGCCGGTCGGATGGTTATTTGCGATTGCACCTGACAATGTTAGTGGCGCTGCACCGTCACAGCGGAAACTTGCCGGACAGCGCCAAGGTCCCGGCGCAGGTCCAGGCGGCCAGCCTGTCCTCGTCGGCAGGTCCGCCGTCCAGCGGACTGGCAAGCCGGGGACGCCGGACCCAGCAGCCGGCTTCCTCGGCAATCAGCGCACCGGCGGAGAAGTCATGTTCGTTGAGCCCGCGTTCGCCGTAGGCGTCGTGGGTCCCGTCAGCCACCAAGCAGAGGTCCAGCGCCGCGGAGCCCAGCCGCCGGACGTCGGCGAATCCATCCATGAGACTGCCCAGCAGTGCCGCCTGCTCGGCGCGGATGGCGGGGTCGTAACTGAAGCCGGTGGCGAGGATCTGCCCGGCGCGGTCCGGCGCCGGGCCCTGGAGCTGGGTCACCCGGCCGCCTTCTTCCAGCCACGCACCCTGGCCGCGGGCAGCGTAGTAGACGCGGCCCAGCGCCGGGGCGTTGACGACGCCGGCCAGCCAGACGCCGTCGGCATCCGCCACTGCCACGGAGGTGGCGTAGTAGACGATGTTCCGGATGAAGTTGGTGGTACCGTCCAGCGGGTCGATGGACCAGCGATAACCGGTGGGGGCCGCGGGCCGGGTGGTCCCATGCTCCTCCCCCGTGATGGTGTCCTGTGGACGGGCGGCCGTGATGGCATCCCGGACGGCATTCTCCGCGGCGACATCAAAGGCAGTAACCCAGTCGCCGGCGTCGCCCTTGTTGCTGACGTCAAGCGTCTCGCCATTGCGGGAAGCCAGCACGGCGGCGCCGGCGGCGGCGGCTTGCCGGGCCACCGCAAGTAGTTCGGTGTTGAGGTCCGGATGGCTCATTCGGCTGCCTCTTCTGATTCTGTGGGCGTCGGTAGGGGCGCAGCTTCGGCAGCGGGGGCCGGGCCGTTCGCGAGGAGTTCCCGGAAGCCGTCTTCGTCCAGCACGGGAATTCCAAGCTGTTCGGCTTTGTCCAGTTTCGTGCCGGCGCTTTCGCCAGCCACCACATAACTGGTGTTTTTCGAGACCGAGCCCGCGGCTTTGCCTCCCCGGATGAGGATCGCTTCCTTCGCCTCGTCCCTGCTGAAGTTCGGCAGGGAGCCGGTAACCACAATCGTCAGACCTTCCAGCGTGCGCGGCGTGGACTCATCCCGCTCATCGGCCATGCGGACCCCGGCCGCGGCCCAGCGGTCAACGATTTCCACGTGCCAGTCCTCGGCGAACCATTCCTTCAGCGCGGCCGCGATGGTGGGCCCCACGCCGTCCACATGGGCCAGGTCCTCCTCGGAGGCGTTCCGGATGCCGTCCATGGTGCCGAACGCGGTGGCCAGGGCGCGTGAGGCGCGCGGGCCAACGTGCCGGATGGACAGGGCAACGAGCACCCGCCACAGCGGCTGCGTTTTCGCCTTCTCCAGCTCCACGAAGAGCTTCGTGGTGGTCGCCGTGGGCTTGGACGGTGTCTTGGCGGTTGCCTTTGTCCAGAAGTACGGGACCAGTTCGAAGACGCCGGTGCCAACGCCCTTGGCACGCTTCTCGCGCAGGATCCGCACATCTTTCAGGTCCTCCGCGGTAAGGGAGAAGAGATCCGCTTCGCTCACCAGCGGGCCGGGCTTGGGCTCGGCCGGATCAGTAAGGGCGACGGCAGCTTCGCCGCCGAGCGCCTCGATGTCGAAAGCGCCGCGGCCGGCCAGGTGCGCGACCCGCTCCGTCAGCTGGATGGGGCAGGATCTGGAATTGGGACAGCGGATGTCGATGTCGCCCTCCTTGGAGGGGGCGAGCTCCGTGCCACAGGACGGGCATTCTGTGGGCATCACGAAGTCACGCAGTTCATCCTCGCGGCCCTTGCGCAGCGCCATCACGGGGCCGACGATCTCCGGGATGACGTCTCCGGCCTTCCGCAGGACAACAATGTCGCCGATCAGCACGCCCTTGGCCTTGACCACGTTCTGGTTGTGGAGCGTGGCGCGGGCCACGGTGGAACCGGCCACCTTCACCGGTTCCAGCACTCCGAACGGGGTCACGCGACCGGTACGGCCCACCTGGACCTGGATGTCCAGCAGTTTGGTGTGGACTTCTTCCGGCGGGTACTTGTACGCGACGGCCCACCGCGGCACCCGGGTGGTGTAGCCCAAGGCACGCTGCGTGGCGAGATCGTCGACCTTGACCACAATGCCGTCGATTTCGTGCATCAGGTTGTGCCGTTGCTCGCCGTAGCGCTTGATGAAGGCAAGGATCTCCGGCAGGCCCCCGAGCACCTCGAAGTACGGGCTGACGGGAAGGCCCCACTGTTCCAGCACGGCGTAGGTCTGGGACTGGCTCAGGGTTTCCAGCCCTTCGCGCGCGCCAATGCCATGGACAAACATCCGCAACGGACGCTTGGCGGTTTCCGCCGGATCCTTTTGCCTGATCGAACCGGCGGCGGCATTCCTGGGGTTGGCCAACGGCGCCTTGCCGGCTTCGATCAGTGCCTCATTGAATTCCGCAAAAGCCTTGGAAGGGATAAAGACCTCGCCCCGGATTTCCACCTCCGGGGGAAATCCGGTGCCCGTAAGTTCGGTTGGGATTTCCTTGATGGTCAGGACGTTGTGGGTGATGTCTTCACCCGTGGTTCCGTCACCCCTGGTGGCCGCCCGGACCAGTTTCCCGTCGCGGTACAACAGGTTGACCGCGAGGCCGTCGATCTTCAGTTCCGTGAGCCACGCGAGCTGAGCCGTGTCCCCCAGCTTGCTGACGCTGGCCTCGGCCTTGGTGATCCAGGCCTCCAGCTCCTCCAGGGAAAAGACGTCCTCGAGGCTGTACATCCGCTGCAGATGTTCGACGGCGGCGAACGCGGCCGAGACTTCCCCGCCAACCTCCTGCGTGGGCGAATCATTGGCTACCAGCTCGGGATGCAGGGCCTCGATCTCCTCCAGGCGCCGGAACAGTTCGTCGAATTCGGCATCGGAGACCAGGGGTTCGTCCTCCTGGTAATACGCAAACCGGTACTTCCTGACCAGGTCCGTCAGGTTCTCATATTCGTCGCGCACTGACCCGGCGGGGACGGCGTCCGGCTCGGTTGGTTCCTCAGTGCTGTTTGCTGTTTCCTCTGCGGGGACCCGTGCTGTGCTCACAGACCTATCTTGCCTTACCGCCCCGACATTGAGCCCAAACGCCCACTGCGCCGCCGTGCCCCTGCCGTTAAGTGCCGCGGGGCCCGGTGGGCACGGAACGCCTCCCACGTAGGTAGCAGCAACTACCTAGTTGGGAAGGTCGGGGCTGGCGACAAGCCCGATCACCGGACAACCAAGGTCAGTGTGAGGAGAGGCGGTTCCGGCTCCACCAGGCGAAGGCGAGGCCGGCGACTCCCACCAGCAGCACGCCCGCCATGATGGCCAGCAGGCCGGGCCCGCCGAAGAGGCCGGAGCCGTCGTTCCGGGAAACGGCGGCGGCCTGTGTGGGTTTGGCCGACTTGGTGACTGGCTTGTTCCAGTTCGATTCCGTGGACGGGGTTACGGACGACGGCGGGCTGGGGATGGTGGTGCTGGGCGCGGCCGACGGCGATTCCTCAGTCGGCGAAGCGCTCGGTTCCGGGGCGAGGGTGGGAACCGTTACCGGTGCTGGCGCCGCGGGCGGTGGTGCCGCCGGCTGGGTTGGGACGACTGGGGACGGGACTACCGGCGGCACTTCAGGTTTGCCCTTGCCCGGATCCTTAGGCTCAGTGCTGGCCGTTTCACAGTTCAGCAGGCACAACTGCGGCGTGGGTTCACCGTCTTCGGCCTGCGCCGGGACCGCCGCCGAAAGGCCAACCAGGAGCGCCAGCACCGCAGCGGCCGCAGCAGCGGACACGTCGCGGAGCACGGATGAGGATCGGATCATGGTTTACCTTTTCGACAGCGCGGCACCCCCTTGCCGCAGCGAACAGTGTTTCCGGTAGTCTCCTACACGCGCCACGGGCCCGCAAATCCATTAGATTTACGGGCCCGCGGGAGGCGACGGCTCAGCCCCTGTTTTCCGGCGGCAGCGCGATCTGCAGTTTCCGTGCCTTGCCGCGTCCCACGATGTAGCCGCGGCCCGGTATGAACTCCGGGCTGACCCGGCCCAGCGACGTGTTGAGCAGGCTGTCCCCTTCGATGTCGCCCGGGTTGATGAGCAGGCCCCGGCGTCCGGATTTGAAGGGCTGGGACAGCGACCAGGCGGAGGACCAGGTTGACGTTTCCGATTCCCCGATGACCCACTGATCGGCCTTGATGGACACCGTCACGAGCTGCGAAACGCCCGCTTCCGCCACGGTATCCGTGAACTCGGTCAGGCCCTCGATGAAGATCGCGAGCTTCCCGGGGTTCCCGGAAGAGTGCTCCGTGAGGTCCTCGATGATCTCGGCCAGGTCATCGGCACCCACTACGGAACGGTTCCAGAGCGGCAGCGACGCCACCGCGGACCGGCGGGAGCCGATGTACACAAGCTCCGTGTCCGGGTTGGACCGGCGCAGCGCGTAGGCCAGGGTCACCAGCGCCACCGTCCTGCCCGCCCCTGGCGGACCTGCCAGAAGCAGCGGTCCCTGGGCCATGATCTCGGCCGGCTGCAGGGTTTCGTCGTCGACGCCGATGACGGGCAGGTCCGGGCTGCCGGGAGGCAGCACGTCCAGATCCACCAGTTCGGGAAGCCGCTGGATTTTCGGTGCCGATTCCAGCCCCTGGCGCAGCATCGCCTGGCTGAGCTTGTGGACTTCGCGGGCCTGCAGCGCCAGGTTCGAGTTGCCGCCCAGGACGGCCAGCTGGACCTCGTAGCCGCCCAGCATGCCGCGCCCCGGCGGTGAGGAGACGGTGAGGACGTCCTTCGCCACGTCCATGGACATGTAGTCGTCCTCGGACGTCAGCCGCAGCACCAGCCGGCGCTGGATGGAAGCCAGCAACGACGCCGGTATGGCGTTCGGCCGGTCACCGGTGACCACCAAGTGGATCCCCAGGGGACGGCCGTCGGTGGCCAGCTGCAGGAAGACGTCCCAGAGTGCGGACAGGCGGCTGAATTCGTACGTTTCGCGGAACGCCGATATGCCGTCCAGCAGCACGAAGATCCGCTTCTCGTCCGGGCGGTTGGCCAGGGTCCGGTATTCGACGATGGTGGAGGCCCTGACCTCGGCGAACCGGGCTGACCTTTCGTCGGCGATGTCCCGGAGCAGGCGGAGCAGCCGGCCGACGCGTTCGACGTCGTCACCGTTGATGATCTCGCCGACGTGCGGCAGCTCTTCAAGCATCTTCAGCCCGGAGGAGCCGCAATCGATCCCGTAAATGTGCACGGGCCCGCCGCGGGGTGTGACGGCGGCGGCAATCGCAATGCCGCGCAGGGCAGCGGATTTTCCGGAGCCGCCTGTGCCGTAGATGGCCATGTTGCCGTCCTGGTCCGGCTCGTAAAACACCGTGGGCTGTTCCTGGCGGGCAGGATCATCCGCCACACCCAGCAGCAGCCGTTCGTCCGTCCGGGGGTTCGGGAGCTTGGAAAAGTCGTACGTCTTGGCCAGCTCGTCCAGCCACGGTTTGCGCGGCGGCCGGATGGCCAGCGATTCCGCGGCCCGGACGATGTTGGTGGTCATCCTGGCGATGTCGTTGGGGCCGGGCGGAGCTTCCTTGACGGGCTTCTCCGGGGCGGGCGCCTCCCAGCTGGGCCCTGACCCGAAGGCCATTTCCACGATGTCGATCTGCGGACGCTGGGGCTTCTCCGTGGTCCAGCCGCCGGCATAGCCGGTCTGGAACCCCTGGATACGGCCGGGCCCGGTCTTGGCGGCGCCGCGGCCCGGGATGGACGGGTCGAAGTACGCCGCATCAGGCACGCCCAGGATGTCGGTGGCGTCATCCTCATCCGCCATACGAAGGGCAACCCGCAGGTTCGTGTTGGCGCGCAGGCTGTCCTTGATGACACCGGCGGGACGCTGCGTGGCCAGGATCAGGTGCAGGCCCAGGGACCGCCCACGGGCTGCAACATCCACCACGCCGTCCACAAATTCGGGAACCTCGGTAGCCAGCGCCGCGAATTCGTCCACCACGATGATCAGGTACGGCGGTGCCTCCGGGTCGGCTTGGCGCTGGAGCCCGAGCAGGTCCTTGGCCTTCTTCCGGTTCAGCAGATGCTCGCGGTAGTGCAGCTCCGCACGGAGGGAGGTCAGGGCACGGCGGACCAGGTGCTGGGAGAGGTCGGTGACCAGGCCCACGGTGTGGGGCAGGCTGAGGCACTCGGCAAAGGCCGCGCCGCCCTTGTAGTCCACAAACAGGAAGCTCACCCGGTCCGGGCTGTAGGCGGCAGCCATGCCCATGACCCAGGACTGCAGGAACTCCGATTTGCCGGCGCCGGTGGTGCCGCCCACCAGCGCGTGCGGGCCCTCGTTCTTCAGGTCCAGGTAAAGCGGCTCGATGCCCTTGGAACCCACCAGCGCCCGGAGGGTCCCGTTGTCCTTCCGGTTCGGAACCGCGGAGGCATGGACTGAATTGTTCTCCACCCAGCGCTCCGCCACGGCCTGCGGGTTGTCCAGGAAGTCCTTGCCGATCAGGGTGGCGTAGGACACCGCACGCGGCAGGTCGGAGTCGTCGCTGACGGGCTTGCCCACGTCCACCACGGGCGCCAGCATCCGGGCCAGCTGCGCGGCCAGGTCGGCGTCGAGGCTTTCGCAGCTCACGGGGTACGTGTGCCGTCCCAGCCGCACCTGCCCGGTGGTGGTGCCGTTTTCGCCGTCCACCACCATAAAGTCCCGGCAGGCAGCCGGAAGCGCCTGGATGTCGGTGGCCACCCACATCACGTGGACGCCGGAGTCCGGTCCGCGCTCGGCGAGTCGGGTCAGCCTGCCCCGGTCCACAGGCGCGTCGTCCTCGACGATGACCAGGACCGCCGGCAGCACAGGCGCCGGGACCTCGTCCTTGGCAGGGTCCACGGATCCCCGGTGTTCCGGGGTGGAGCGCTTGGCCATGGCTTCGCGTGCGTCGAGCAGGTCCTCGAGCCTGGCCACGAGGGAGGAGCCGCTGGCTGAACCGGCAGCCAGGTGGTCGCCGTTGAGGGGGCTGTGGCCGGAGCCCACGTGGGGCAGCCACTGCAGCCAGTCCCAGCGCTGCCGGGATTGCGCCGACGTTATGGCTGTCACCACGGCCTCGGCCGGCGAGTGCAGGCCCACGAACTGCAGGACCATGCCGCGGGCAACGTCGTCCACCAGGCCCCGGGCTCCGGCCACGCCGAAGGACCCGGCCGTGCGCAGCTGGGAGACCACGGGGACACCCTCGATGTCCCTGAACTGCTTCAGGCAGTCCTGGATGTCGCGCATGAATTCAGCTTCGGTGTCGTTGCTGTGGGGTTCCTCGAACAGGATGCGTGATGTACCGGTGCCGAGCCCGAACCGCAGGCCCAGGAAACCGGTGTGCTCGGGGCGGTGGGTCCACAGCAGCGGACCGAGTTTGTAGATGGAATCCACGGTGTCGCTGACCGACGGTGCTTCCTGCAGGCGGACCGCGCGTTCCACGCGCTGCAGTTCGGTGATGTCCTGTCGGAACGCCGCCATGGACTCCCTGAACTGTTTGAGCTGCTCCTTCTGCTGGCGCCTTGTCTGCATCTTGTGGTCCACATAGTGACCCACGATGAACAGCGGCATCATCATCATGAACACCACGGACAGGATGTTCCGCGTGACCGCGAACATGATGCCGCCCATCAGCAGCGGAGCCATCAGCATGATGTACGGGAACGGCTGGTGGTCCGGACGCTTGGGCCCGGCCGGTGGCACGCGCTTGGGCGCCTCAAAGCGGGGAACCACCCGGGGGGAGCGGTTGAAATCGACAAGGGGCGACGTCGGTGCTGCCGCCTGGTTGTGGCCCAGCGGCACCACGGTGACGGTGGTCTCCCCCAGCGTCACCGTGTCCGAGGAGTTCAGGGTGGCCCGGGTGACCGGCAGTCCGTCCATCAGGAGGCCGTTGGCGGAGTTCGTGTCCACGATCTCCACGCCCTCGCCCACGGTGATGCGGGCGTGGCGTTTGGAGGTCAGAGGGTCCGTGAGCCGGATGTCCACGTCCCGGTCCCGGCCGATGTAGCTGGTGCCGGAAGGCAGCGAAAACTCCTGGCCGGCGTCGGGCCCGGAAAGGATCCGCAGCGTGGCTGCGGCGGGTCCGCGGCTGGCGCCTGGCGCGTTGAAGAGTTCGCTGACCTCGGTCAGGGACACCACGGAGCCGGGGCGCAGGCCCGATTCCAGGAGGTTGTCCGTGCGGGTCAGGACGCTGCCGCGCATGCCGCCGCCCACAAAGGCCTCGTCGATGCGGAGCGAAAGGTTTTCCGGTGCCGGCGATCCTTTTCGGTCGGGGTCCGCGACCCAGAGCTGCGTGGCGATATCCGCCACCGTGGCCAGGCCGTCTACGGTGACGGCCAGGTCCTTGGTTTCCGCCGGGTCCCGGCGGAGTGTCAGCCGGATCCTCATCCTTCGTCCACGCCCCTCATCTTTTCCAGTAAGTACAAATCGTCGGGGGTGACCAGGTGCGACGTGACGGCGTGTTCGACGAGCCTCGCGCGCCGGTTGGTGGCCAGTTTCCCGCCGCCGCCGCGGAGGCCCACCACGCCCACGCGGTCAAGTTTGTCGCAGACGTTGTCGAGTTTCCGGTTGAACCGGGTGAGTGCCCAGCCCAGGGTCTTGGCCGCTGCAGCCGAGGACGGGATGGCGCTGAATCCGGTCCCTTCGCGCCGCAGCATGGGTTCGGCCAGGGCCACAATGAGGGCCCTCTGCGAGTCGGTGAAGACCACGGGGCCGATGGTGGTGTCGCCGTTGCTGTCGTCCTCCCGTGATTCCTGGCGGAAGGACGGCGTCTTGAGGTGGACGGCGAACTCATACGTGGTGGGCCCGGCGGTGAAAATGACGTTCGTGTGGCTGAACACCAGCGGGATGCGCGCCCCCGGCGACAGCCAGGCCTGCATCCCGCCTGAGCCGTCGGCGACGGTGGCGGACAGCATCCCGCCCACGTTGCTCAGCCACCAGATCCCGTCGTAGCGGGCCACCTGCAGGAACTGGCGGTGAAGGTACGGGTTGTCGTCCACTTCAAGGTCGCCTTCGCGGCCGATGTTGAAGATTTCCTCATCGGACGGTTCGTACCATTCACCACAGAAATCTATTGCTAGATCCCCCATTTTCCGTGCCTCCTCGTCGGGCTCTGCCCGCGTTCACTAACGGTTCCGGTCTGCTCTGCCGTCACTTGCGGATGCAGGCGATTGAGTCTTCTTCCAACGGTGAGAACGCGCCGTCACTCCGGACGATCATCACCTGGACACACGTGGGTTCCGTCGGATTCAACGCAACCTGGGCGGCTGGCTCGGCAGTGGACTGGTACTCGCCGTGGTTGCCCAACGCGTAGACCCGCCACTTGTAGGCGTCGCCCGACTTCGGCTGCGGATTGGTCCAGGTGAAGGTCGCCTTGCCGGCGGCGTCCACAGTCCCTGCCAGATCCGCGACGTCGGGAACTGTCCCGTTGTCCAGGGCATCCGCCGGGGGTTTGCTGACCTGGCCGGTCTCTTCGACCTTGGGCGCCGGGGCCGAGGACGCCACCACAATCCCTACGATGATGGCGAGGACCAGCAGCGTTCCGCCCGCGGCGGCGAGCCACACGTTGCGCTTGCCGTGGTCGGGCGCCGCTTCGGGGGCGGTTTCCGTCACCGGGGCCGGTCGGCTGATCGTCGCGTCGATCTCCGGATCGGCGCGCCCTGCCCGGTGGCCGGGCGCGCCGGCCTGGCCGGCCTGGGCGGGAAGAGGCCCGGGACGCTGGACGGTTGCGTCCGGCGCGGAGCCGTACTCGGCGGCCGGTGCACTTCCGCGGAGCATCGTGGCATGGGCCCACTCGCCTGCGGAGTTGCTGCCAGCCTGCGTGCCGCCGTCCTGCTTACCGTCCTGCTGGCCGGCAAAGAGGTTGCCCGGAACCTGGGGCCGGGGTGCTGCCGTGGCCGCAGCGGCCGGGGGAAATCCGCCGGCCGGAAGGCCCGACGGCGGCGCACCGGTTCCGCGGCGTTGCGGCCGGGTGCGTGCCGGGAAAGTGGGGGCGCTGCCGGTCCGCTCCGGATCGATGGCCGCGATGTTCCGGACGCGGGTTTCCTCGAAGCCGTCATCCGGGTGGTTCTCTTCCAGTTGCTGCTCTTCGAGTACCTCGAAGGGCGTGACCGAAAGGTTCAGTTCGGCCTGGATCCGCTGCAGGGCGAGGGCAAACGCGTGGGCTGAGGAGTAGCGGGACGCCGCGGATTTGGCCATGGCCGTGGACAGCGCCCGCTCCAGTGACTCCGGAACGTCGGCCCGGCCCAGGCGCGGCAGTGCCGCGCTGGTGATCCGCGAGATCAGTTCGCGCTGGGAATTATCCGTACCGGGCATCACAAACGGCGACCTGCCGGCCAGCAGTGTGTACAGCGTGGCGCCCAGCGCCCAGACATCCACCATCACGCCGTCCACGGGGCCGTCCGCGAACTGTTCCGGCGGCGACCACGGAATGGACATCCCGGCGTCCTCGTCGGCGTCGCCGCCCAGCGTGCCCGAGATCCCGAAGTCCGTCAGGGCCGGCCGGTTGTAGTCCGTCACCAGGATGTTGGCCGGCTTGATGTCCCGGTGGGCGATGCCGGCCCGGTGGGCGGTCTCGACGGCGGAGGCCACCTGGATGCCGACGGCCAGCACCTCATCAACGCTGAAGCGCTGACGGCGGTACCGGACGTCCAGGCTGGGCCTCGAGCAGTACTCCATGGCCAGGTAGGAGTGACCTGCCTCGGTCACCTCCGCCTCGAAGATGGTCACGATGTACGGGTGCGAGGAGAGCTGGGCCATCAGGTTGGCCTCGGACTCGAACCTGCGCCGGGCACCCTCGGTCTTCAGATCCGACAAAAGGACCTTGACCGCCACCTTCCGGCGCGGCCGGTCCTGCTCGTAGAGATAGACGTCCGAGAACCCGCCGGAGCCAAGCAGGCTGATGTAGGTAAACCCCGGAATGTGGGGCGGCGGCGCAACCGGCCGTTTGGAACTCAAAGAATCTCCTCAAAACGCAGTGAGATGTCGTCACCCAATTCGGCGATGTCGCCGTCGAGCAGGATGGCCATCTCGTTCTGGGCCAGGCGGCGCGGCGGCTGGCCCTCGCGGACCAGGACCGTACCGTTGGTGGCCTTGAGATCGCAGAGCATCACGTGCCAGCCCTCCAGCCGCACTTCGACGTGCGAGCGCGAGATGTCGCCGCTGGGGCTGGCCACCTGGACCAGCCGCGGCATAACACCACCCTGCACCCGGGAAACGGATGGCTGACGCCCAATGACCAGCGACTGGTCAAGGTCAACCAGTGCACCCGTAGAGACCCGCATCCGGCCCAGCCGGGGCCGGGCCACCTGTACGGCGTCGGCGGGCAGCGGCGAGCCGCAGGCAGCGCACTGCGCCTGCGTGGGCGGATTGGCGTGTCCCCGACCGCAGACCCGGGCCAGCACCAGGGGGCCTGCGGCCGAATCCGGCTCCGGAACCGGGGCGGGATGCGCGGCCATTCCGGCGAGGTCGCCCTTCATGATCGTGTGGCCGTCGTGGTCACCGTCGAAGGCGTCCGGGTCTGCTGCCGGCTGCCCTGCGTGCAGTTCTGCCGGGACGTCCGCCGGGGGCTGATTCAACAGGGGCTGATTCAACGGGGACAGGTTCGACGGCGGCAGAATCAACGGCGGGAGACTGGACGGCGGCGCGGCCTGGGCAGCAGGTGTGCTCCCGCCGGTCCGCCACGGGACCGAGTCGATGAGCCCGCCGATCATCCGGGCGGCCGCTGCGGCCGCAGGCGGGGCGGCTGCAGGCGGTGCCGGAGCCGCGCCAACAGGTGCCGCAGGTGCGCCGTGATCTTCCTCGGGTTCGTCCCGGACCGCTGCGTCCTCGATGCGGCGGACAACAGTCCGTTCCCAGAGGTGGTCGTAGCTGCCGGTCATTTCGTGGGCCGGGACCTGGTCAGGATGGGCGGCGCGCTCCGGGGCGGGCTCCACGTCCGGCTCGGCTTCCGGGGCTTCGGCAGCAAAATTGGAGTCGTCGTCCAGGAGCCCCATCACCGTTTCTGCCGAAACCTCCCGGTCATGTTCCGGCGCGGGTTCAGACGCAGGTTCAGGTGCAATTTCAGGTTCCGGCTCAGCTGCCGGCACCGGTCCGGGTTCCGGCTTCGGTCCAGGTGCGGGCTTCGCTACCGTTTCAGTGACCGGTTCAGCGTCCGCTACGAGAACGACGCCGCCGACAGCGGTGGGTGCCTCGACCTCAGCGGGCGTGGCAGCCGGAGCCGCCACCTCGTCCGCCGGAGTTCCGGTGAGCGACACTGTCAGCGACTCCAGCAGGACCACGCCTTCGCTGAGCGGCAACGCGGGTCGGGGCTGGCCGTCTCCCGCCACAGTGAGGCGGTACCACTCGGGTGTGTCCAGGCGGCGCTCCGTCCAGGTGGTGACGTCCCGCCCGTTCAGGTCCACGGGGCCGCCGGGCAGCCGCACGGTCAGGTCCAGGTCGCCGCGGAGGAAGATCCGGAGCGCGTCACCGGAATCGACTATCCCGAACGACGGTATTTGCGCCAGGGAAACGCCGAAACTGCTGGTGACGGCGTGGAGCACTTCGTGGACTTCCGGGGCGTGCTCCAGCAGTTCCCAAAGGGACTGGACCAGGGCGGGCGGGGTCCCGGGCCCCAGAAGGACCACAGTGTTGGCCCGGACAACACCGAGCCAGGTGCCGGCGACGTATGTTGCGGTGGCCATCTCAGTGTTCCCCTCTTCCGTCGTCCTGGCCGGCCGGCTGGCTGGCGTCAACAATCCGCGCCCGGGGCAGCGTGACCTCCGCGGCATCAGCCGCCGGGCGGGGCGCCGTGGTGGCGATGCCGCCGTCGTTCATCACGTTCCTGGCGTCCACCACAATGACGGTGACGTTGTCCCTTCCGCCGTTACGGAGCGCGGCCTGGATCAGGGCATCCACCGCGTCCTGCGGGTGGCCCACGGTGCTCAGGATCCGGAACATGTGCTCATCCGTCAGCTCGGCATTGAGCCCGTCCGAGCAGACCATGATCCGGTCGCCTTCCTCCACGGGCAGGAGCCAGTAATCAGCCTCGGTCTCGTCCCCCGTGCCCAGCGCCCTCGTGACAACGTGGCGGCGGGGATGGACGGTGGCCTGCTCAGGCGTGATTTCACCGGCATCCACGAGTTCCTGGACCTCCGAATGGTCCACACTGACCTGCTCGAAGTGCCCTTGGCTCAGCCGGTACGTGCGGGAATCCCCGATGTTCATGACCAGCCAGTACGGCATTCCCATCTGTTCCACCACAACGGCTCCAGTGAGTGTGGTGCCGGCGCGGGCACCGGTCACCTCCCGGATGGAACTGTCGGCGCGGAGCAGGTATTGCTGGAGCACTGCCGCCGTGACGCTGCGCTCCCCGGTGGCGAGCTGTGGCATGGCAGCGAGGGCGCGGACGCACATACCGCTGGCAATCTCGCCGGCTTCGTGTCCGCCCATGCCGTCTGCCACGGCGAAGACGGGGTCGGAGGCGATGAAGGAATCCTCGTTCAATTCCCGGCGCAGCCCGCGGTCCGTTCCGTAGCCGTAACTCAGGCTGAGGCCGGTTCCGTGGTCTGCGTCAGCTGGGTCACTGGCGGGCTGTGAGTTCATGCCTGTCCTAGGTGGAAGGAACGGTCACCAAAGTGGACAGTGGATCCCGGGCTGACAAAAGCGGGCACGCCCGGCTGCAGTGGGGTGCGCCGTCCGTCCGGTGTAGTGACGGCGCTGCCGTTGGTGGAGTTCCGGTCCGTCACCCAAACGCCGGCACCGTCGGTCAGCAGGTGGAGGTGCGTCTTGGAGATCGAGCGGCCGGGATCACTGACCGCCAGGAGCTGGGCCTGCTGCTCCCCCGCCTGGCCAAGGGGGTTCCTGCCCAACAGGACGTTGCGGTCGAGCTGGAAGTCCCGGCCGTCGTCGAGCTTTATCCGCAGCACGGCGACGGGCGCTGCATACGCTGCCCCACCACGCATCTGTGTGCGGTCGAGGTCGTCATCCGGATGGAACTGGGCGCCCGGCGCGGGAACGGCTGGGGCCGCGTACGGGACATGCGGCTGGAAAGGAGTGGACGACGGCGGCGCGTCCGGCTGGGGTGCGAACGGCGGCGGCGCGGCTGACGGTTGAGCCGCTTCCGGCTGCGGAGCGTACGGGTTCACGGGTTGTTGGACCAGCGGCTGTTGGGCGGGCACAACCTGGGGCGGTTTTGCGGCCCCGACCACGGGCGACGCGACCGGCTGGACAGGCGGGAGGTCCAGGGGCGCGAAACTGTATGGGCCCTGGATGCCGCCGGAGGTGACGGGGTTCCGGCCGTCGTTGACGTCGAACACCAGCGTTTTGGCCGCGGTGTCGTGCCATCCGCGGAGCCTGCCGTTGCGGTCCCAGGTGTTGGAAACCACCACCAGCACGGCCCATACCGCACTGGCAATAAGCAACGGGCCGAGGACGAAGACGGCCACATCGAACCATTTGAAAATGACGATGGCAACGGCGGCCAGGAGCGTCAGGATGATGCCTGCGCCGGTGATGAGGCCGCGCAGGAACACTCCCCCGGTGCCGGGGGCGTAACCATCCTTGTCAGCGCTGCGGATGCCCATGACATGGTTGCCGAGGGTCTTCCCGGAGCGGCCTTCCATGCCCACCAGAACCGCCAGGTAGACCAGCGTCAGTCCCAGGCCGACGCTGCCGAACAGGACCAGCGAACCGGTGTCATAGATGATGAAGCCGCCGCTTTGGGTGCGGGTGATTCCCGCGAACCCGATGGCGAAAGTCACCACCAGGACCGCAACGGGGGCCAGCCAGTCGAGCACTGCCGCGCCGAGCCGTTTCCCCGCCGTGGCCGGAACAAGCTCAAGATTGGCTGCCATTCCCGTTCCTCCCCCTGGAGCCGTTTGTACTACCGGGATAGTACCGGGATTCTGGCTGGCGTGCGCCGCCGCACGCTCCATCATGGCCCGCTGTGCATGGTCCACGTTGCGTCCGCTGCGTGCCGCCCTGTTGGGCAGCGGAGCACCGCACGCCGGGCAGAACGTGGCGCCGCGCCGGATCAGTTGCTGGCACTGCTGGCAGCGCTCGGCCTCGTTCATCATGATTCAGTGGGGTTCTTCCTGCCAGGGTTCCGCAGAACGGTGGACTCATCAGGCTCGGAAGCCGCCGCCGTTCCGGGTCCGCTGTCCTGAACTGCCGGATTCGGGGTTCCGGCAGCGGCCGGGCCGGTCCCCACCCTACCGGTGGCGGACCGCCATCCGGGGGAACCCTGGCCGGACGGACGCACAAGCGGGCCCAGCCCGAGCATTGCGCCACGCGGCTTTGCGCCGCGCAGCTTAAGGGCGTTGCGGCCATCAGCCAGCAGCGACCGGGGCGAGAAGCGGGCCTGCTGGCGGCGCCAGAACCCCAACGTCCCGGTCATCTCCTTCAGCGAGCCGTCCACGATGGTCCAGTATTCCCGGACCTCCCCCTCGCTGGGCTGGCCAACGCCGAAGATGGAGGCGTCCGCACGGTGCGCCAGCATGGTGGTGGTCTGCCCGGTGGCCGGGAACGAGTCAGCAAGCACCACTGCGCTTTCGCGCCGGGTTGCACGGCTGTCGATGCCGGCGCCCAAATCAGTGGCGAGGCTCACCACCTCGTTCCAGCCGCCGCCCACACGCTGGGCCGGGTGCCCCTCCGTGAGGCGGGCCTTCCGGCGTCGTGATTTAAGGAGCGCGATCAGCAGCAGCGGCAGGGCAAGGATGGACAGCGGGATCAGGGCAATGCCCAGGGCCCCGAGCAGGGCACCCCAGAAGAGCCACGGATTGTTTTTCTTCTCGTCGGCGTCCAGGGCGTCCGGCGAGGAATCCGGCGGCAGATCGGCCGGTTCCTGCGGCGGGGGCGGCGGCTGCAGCACCTGGGGCTTGGGTTTGGACTTGTTTTCGGGGTCCGGCGGGATGGGGACGTTGTCCTTGGGCGGTGTGGGGTCGAAACTGACCCAGCCCACCCGGTCGAAGGCCACCTCAACCCAGGCGTGGACGTCCTTTCCCGTGACCTTTACCTCGCCGGCGCCGTTCTCCGGGCTGGTCGGATCGGGGTAGAAGCCCATGACCACGCGTGACGGGATGCCCAGGTGGCGGAGCATCAGCGACATGGACACGGCATACTGCTCGTCGTCGCCGAGCATCTGCTTGGCGGTCAGCAGGTTCCTGATCCGCGACGAGCTGTGGCCGGAAACGCTGGGCAGCTGGCCGTCAGCGACGAGGCCGTTGCTGAAGGCGCCCGTCTTTTGGAAATGCGCCTCGATCTGGCGGACCCGGTCAATCGCGGTGGGCGCATCGGCCGAGAGGTCGTTGGCCTGTGACCCCACCACCGGCGGGACCTCGACGGCGTCCGGCAGCGTAATCTTCGCGAAGTCGTACTGCGTCAACTGACCGTGTTCGAGCTTCACGGGATCGGACACCTGGACGCTGTAGGAATCGCCCTTGGACAGGCCCTGCGTGGTCACGGCCGTGTCTGTGCCCGCGTTGAAATACAGACCCGACGCCGCGGCGGAGGCGCTCTGGTCAAAGCTCAGGCCGGTGGTCTTCCGGCCTCCCGGGACAAAGTAGCCCTGGTAATCCTCGATGGTGATGTCGATGGAGTAGTCATTCGAGGGGACGATGCCCGAGGTGTCGGCCAGGGTGTTGATGGACTCGGTGTCGCCCACCTTGCTGAAGCTGCCGGAGCCGTTGGGATCCATGTTGTAGTTGGTGCCGTTGAAGGCATCCAAAGCCCCCAGCCGGACGCGGCCGTCCCGGGGCAGTCCTTTGACCACGAACAGCGTGTCGTCTTTCTTGTCCTTGACGAACGTCCGGAAGCTTGCCAGGGGCGTGACGTAGTCCTTGGGATCGAACGGCGGAACCACCACGTTGCGCAGGACCTTGCGGTCACCGCTGGCGGTGACCAGGGGCGCCGCCACCGCGGTAATGGCGACGCTTGCGGCGATCACGGCAGCGGCGGTGCCCAGCCGGCGGAGCTTGGCCCGCTGGGCTGTGGCCGCATCGGTCTGCGGACGGTTGACTGAGACTTTTCGCGTGTCGCTGCGCCGCAGCGCGTCACGGCGGAAGGTGGCCCAGGCAATCGCCATGACGGTGAGTCCGATGCCGCGCTCCACGGTGAGGAAGGCAGCGTTGGTGCTGAAAGCTATGCCCGTGACGAAAAGCACCAGCACGGGAAGCAGTGGCCAGTACGGGGTTTTCAGCCGCCAGGTGAGGATGCCGGCAACCAAGGCGGCGAGCAGCGAACTCAGGAACGGGACGATCAGGACGCCGCCGGCAGACCCTACCGGAACGCCCACCGTGAGCATGTCCTTCCAGGCGAACACAACTCCAAGGAGCAGCGTCCGCAAGGAGTCAAGGCTGGGAACAAAGCCGGCAATCGCAGCGTCCGGGACTGCGAGGAGCGTGCCGAACACCAGGTAGGCCCCAAGTGCGAGGGCTGAAGTGATCAGCAAACCCAGGCGCAGGTGCGCGTTGGCGGCGGCGATGCCGAGGCCCAGGAGGATGCCTCCGAAGCCCGAGACCAGATAGTACGGGTCTCCGCCGAAGCTGAGGCTGAAGCCCAGCAGGCCCAACCCCAGCAGGACGGTGAGGGCGCCGGCGTCGAGCACAAAATGCCAGAGCGGCTGGCCGTCGGCGAACGATGATTCGTACTGCCGCTGCTGCGGGCGTGGCCGGAGGCCCGGGGCGGAGCTCATGCGGCCGCCTTTCTGAGGACGATGGCGAGGTCAGCGAGGTCGCCGAGGGTCAGCACTGTCAGGTCTGCGATGTTGGCGCGGCCCGGTGCAGCCCCGATTTGGAGGCGCACGGCCAGGCTCCTGACGCCGAGCGGCACGGAGGCCGCGGCCGATCGGAGCTGGGAGGGTGTCACGTTGCTGCCCACCACAAAAAAGACCACCGACGCGTTGGGGACGGTGTCTGCCAGTGTCCGGGCGAGGTCGACGGCGGTCCGGCGCATGGGTGCCCCGGCGATCCGTGTCATGTCATCCAGCATGTTCCGCCCGGTTTCACAGCGCAGCGGCCCCTTTTGCGTCAGGACGTCCAGCTCGCGCTGCTCGCGGATGGCCTGCCGGCCGATCGAGGCAGCCGCTGAGATGGCCATTTCGAATTCCTGCTCCGAGGCGTACTCGTCCGTGTTGATCGACAGCGAGATGGCCAGGTGGGCGCGCCGGGTCTCCTCGAACTGGCGCACCATCAGCTTGTTGGTCCGCGCGGTGGTCTTCCAGTGGATGTGCCGCCGGTCATCGCCCGGCACGTAGTCCCGCAGGGCATGGAAGGACACGTCCGCGCTGGACAGGTCGGTGGTGGGCATGCCCTCGAGGTCGCGGATGAATCCCGCCGCGGAACCGGCCAGGGCCACTGTCTTCGGGTGCACAAACAGGTCCTCCGGCTCGGTCCACAGCACCTGGCGGCGGAGGAGGTGCAGGGGGTCGGCCCGGACCGAGCGGACAGGTCCCACCACGATGACGGCGCGGCGGGCGGTTGGAATGGTGAAAAGGTCCTCGTGCACCTGCGCGGGCTTCATCCTGGGCAGGTGGAAGACGGCGGTGGCGTTGCCTACCGGCAGTTCCAGGGCGGCAGGCAATAGGGGCCGGGCGGAGGTGTTGGAGACGGCGATGCTTCCGACCGCACTGTCCCCGACGGCCACACGGGTCCGGGCGAGGTCCAGGATCACGCCGTAGGATGACCGGCCCAGGATGAACCCGATGGCGATCAGGAAAAGGACAAACGCCGCGATGGCCGCCGCCTTGGCCTCCTGCCAGCCGAAGGCCTGACCGGCCGTCCACAGCAGGATAGACGCGGCCAGAACCGACCAGCCCAGGACACTGACCACCGACAGGACAGGCCACACGTAGCGCAGCCACAGGCCGCGGACCTTCTCCCACGCAGGTGTGAGGGCGAGGCCGGCGGTGCTGGTGGCCTCGGCCCACACGGATGAGGGATGCAGCCTGGTGGGTCTGCCGTTCCGGTGGAAGGGTTGCCGGAGGCGTTCAGCAAGCCGGGTCAACGGAGTGCTGCTGGACATAAATGTGCCTTTGTTCGCGCTGGTCAGTGGTGGTCTGGAGCTCCGAGGGAGCGTCAGACGGCGGCGCGCTGCTGCGGTGCCGCGATGTCGGACAGGACCCGGGCCAGGACGGCTTCGGGGGTGGCGCCGGAGAACTCGGCCTCCGGGTCCATCACAAACCGGTGCGTCCACACAACGGCGGCCAGTTCCTTGATGTCGTCAGGCAGGACGAAGTTCCGTCCCTGCCCCGCGGCCCAGACCTTGGCGGCGCGGACCATGGCGATGGCGCCACGCACGGAAACGCCCAGCCGGGTCTCAGGCGCGCTGCGCGTCTCTTCGCAGAGCCGGGAGATGTATTCGAGGACCGCCGTGTCCACGTGCACGGTGGCGGCGAGGTCCGCCATGTCCGCCACGGCCTGCGTGGTGATAACTGCGGAGATCTCCTTGGAGCGGTCCTTCAGGTTCGAGCCGCCGAGCAGCTGGACCGTGGACGCGTGGTCCGGATAGCCGATGGAGGTCTTAATCAGGAACCGGTCCAGCTGCGCCTCCGGCAGGCGGTACGTACCGGCCTGCTCGATCGGGTTCTGGGTGGCCATCACCATAAACGGCCGGCCGGCCTCGTAGGTGACGCCGTCCACGGTGACCCGGGATTCCTCCATGACCTCCAGCAGTGCCGACTGGGTCTTCGGCGAAGCACGGTTGATCTCGTCGGCCAGGACGATGTTGTTGAAGATCGGTCCCTTGTGGAACTCGAACTTCTGCGTCTTCTGGTCATAGATGGTCACACCCGTGACATCCGAGGGCAGGAGGTCGGGGGTGAACTGGATGCGGTTGTTGGACCCCTGGACGGTAGCGGCCATGGCCCGGGCCAGCATGGTCTTGCCGGTGCCGGGGGCGTCCTCAAACAGCACGTGGCCCTCCGCCAGCATCGCGGTGAAGGTGAGCCGGATGACGTGGTCCTTGCCGAGCACCGCCTGTCCCACGTTGGCAACGAGCTTGTCGAAAGTGCCTGCAAACCATTCGGCCTGCTCGGTGGTCATGGTCATGAAATTGGTCCTTTTCTTGTGGTGCGGGTCTGTCGGGGCTGTAGTGGACGGGCTGTGTGGACTGTCAGCATCTGCCGACGTCCGGGCCGCTGATATCGATGGTGGCGAGCTTGACGTACCAGCCCGCGTGGGGGCCGCCGTCCATGCGGTACCACTTGTAGTAGGACGCCGGGTTGGATGTTTCGCTGGAGCCATAGATGTTCATCCAGCAGGCGCTGGGAATCCAGCCGTCCGAAGTGGACACCCAGTTCGATTCACTCGAACCGCACCGTGCGTCTCCATTCACATTGCTGTAACGGTCCGGGACACCGGGCTTGCCGGGACAGCTGTTGGTGGTGTTGACGCGGACCATCGTGGGGTCGGGCGGCGGGGTGGGATCGGCCCCGGACGTGGAGGTGGCGGGTCCGCCAATAGCACCGTCCACCACGGTCACGGCACGGACACGCAGGTTATGGCTCTTGCCCCAGCCTCCGGCGCCGGCGTCGAAGCTGTTGGCCTGGCCCACGTTCTGCCAGCCGCCACCGTCCATGCTCACTTCGTAGCGGTTGAGGGGGCGGCCGTTCGTGTTGGGGTTGTTCCAGGTCCAGTGCACCTGGCCGTCGCCCTTGGCCGAGGTCCTGCCGTTCACGGTGGGTGCGTTCGGCGGTCCGTAGGGGTTGCCGGTACCGATCGCTTTGGCGTCCCCGGACACGTTGTTCTTGGTGGACGTCGCAATGATGGTGACCGTGATGTCCCGGCCGTTAGTGAGGCCACCGATGGTTCCGCCGCCTGCCTGGATGCTTCCTGACTTGCCATCTGCGTTGTACGTGTACTGGATTTCGGTGTCCGTCGAACCATTCCGCTGAGCCTGCGTCAGCGGCGTAAACGTCACGCGAAGCTGGCCGCTGTTACCGGTGTCAGCCACGGTTCCGCTGCTTACCTGGCCTGGCTTGCCGGCCGCCCGGATCTGGGCCGACGGGTTGCTGGTGGCGCTGGTGCCGGCCTTGTTGGTGGCCGAAACCGTGAAGGTGTAGTTGCTCTCGGAGTTGTCCACGGTGACGTTCTGCGTGGTGCCGGAAGCTACCGGCTGCGTGGCAACCACCGCCCCGCCCTGCAGGGTAGTCAGGGTGTAGGAGGAGACGGCGTCGCCGTTGTTGTTCGGCGCCGTCCAGCTGACCTTCAGCTGGCTAGTGGATCCCACCTGGCCGGCCTGGGTCGCCGTCGGGGCGGCCGGCGTGGCAGGGACGCCCGCGGGGACTTCGGCTGCAGAATACGGGCTCCACTCGGACGGATCCTTGGCATCATTGCGGGCCAGGACGCGGACCTTGTAGGAGACGCCGTTCTGGAGTCCCTTCCAGACATAGCTCACCGCTGCCAGGTTCTGGATCTGGGCGTTCTGCCCTGGCGGGGCCGGCGAGATTTCCAGATCGTAGGTCTTGACGGGTGATCCCTTGCTGGCCGGTGCCACCCAGTTCACGGAAAGCTGCTTGTCACCGAACTTCAGGGTGGGCGCCGGTGGCGTGTCCGGCTTGACGTCCGGGCGGACCTCGGCGGATGCCGGGGAACGTTCAGATTCGCCGAACTCGTTAGTAGCGGTGACTTCGAAGTGGTACTTCGTGTTGTTGACCAGCCCGGTCAACGTGCAGGTGTTCGCCGGACAGTCCTGCCTGAAGCCCGATTCGCCGTAGACCGTGTACTTGGTAATGGGCGCACCGCGGTCTGCCGGGGCAGACCAGTTGAGCAGGGCAGTCTT
>NZ_JAKFFD010000074.1:0-35665 GCF_036675385.1 Pseudarthrobacter sp.
CGATGCCGCCTCCGTCGCAGCCATGCGGCACCTGCGCACGGTCGCCGACCTGCATGCCGGACCGTCCACGGGCACCAATCTGTGGGGCGTCTGGCAGCTTGTGGCGGAAATGGTGGCCGAGGGACAGCGCGGCAGCATTGTGTCGTTGATGTGCGACGGCGGCGACCGCTATGCGGGCAACTACTACAATCCCTCGTGGCTGTCGGGACAGGACCTGGACCCCGAGCCGTATGAGGAAGTCATCCGCCGGTTTTTCGAGACCGGCGCCTGGAGCGCGTAGCCGATCAGACCTCCACTGATTCCCGCGGGGCAAGGCGGGTGTACTCGGTGCCGTATTTCCGGCCCAGCCGGGCAACATGGGATTCTGCGACCTTCAGGCCCGTTTCGTTGAGCAGCCCGTCGTGGATCTGGAACGCACGCGGGGCCCGGACGGCAATGACAAAATCCACCACCTCGCTGACCTTGCTCCACGGCGCGTGGAGCGGAACCAGCAGCGTCTGCACGCTGAGGCCGTCCGGGATGATGAAAGAGTCCCCCGGGTGGTAGACGTTGCCGTCCACCAGGTAGCCGATGTTTGCCACGATGGGAACCTGCGGGTGGATCAGTGCGTGCTGTCCGCCGAAGCTGCGCACGTTGAAGCCGGCCGCGGCAAAACTGGAACCGGGTTCAACCGTGTGGATCCGCGCTGCGGCCTGCGGCGCCTCCTCCCGCAGGTGCGCGGCCACTCCGGCCGGCGCGAAGACCGCCAGGACGTCAGAGCGGCGCAGTGCGTTGACCATGGCCGGCACATCCACATGGTCGGCGTGCTCGTGCGTGATCAGCACGGCCTGCGCCCCGGCCAGGGCTTCGGCCGTCTCGGAGAATGTTCCCGGATCCAGCACCAGCACCCCGCCATCCTTCTCAAGCCGGACGCACGCGTGGGTGTATTTTGTCAGCTTCATAGCGCCAGCCTAGGGTCCGGCCCCAAGCCTGTCCAAGGGGCGTCCGGCTGTTCAGCCCCGGCTGGTAATCTTGATGATTGCCACCGTCCCTCAGGGAAGCGAGTACCT
Source organism: Pseudarthrobacter sp. (assembly GCF_036675385.1). Taxonomy (NCBI): domain Bacteria; kingdom Bacillati; phylum Actinomycetota; class Actinomycetes; order Micrococcales; family Micrococcaceae; genus Pseudarthrobacter; species Pseudarthrobacter sp. The sequence goes on from NZ_JAKFFD010000074.1 coordinate 1,050, forward strand.
TCATGCCGTTCGGCACCAAAGCTGACGCCACGCCGTCGACCGCTGCATCCGGCGCAGGCACCGTTAGTGTGCCCGGCAAGGAGCAGCGCGTCACCAAGCAGCGTGTGGCCGTCAGCGCTGCCCTGGACGAGCTGGATGACTTCGTCAGCACGCAGGAGCTATACCGCATCCTGCAGAACAAGGGCGTCTCAGTTTCCCTGGCAACGGCGTACCGGATCCTGCAGTCCCTCGCCGACGAGGGCCTCGTGGACGTGCTGCGCAACGGCGAGGGCGAAGCCGTTTACCGGCGCTGTGCCGTGACCGGGCACCACCATCACCTGCTGTGCCGCAACTGCGGGAAGGCCGTGGAAGTGGAGGCCCCGGCGGTGGAAACCTGGGCCGCCCGGATCGCCACCGAACATGGCTACACCGAGGTGGCGCACACCGTGGAGATCTTCGGCCTGTGCCCGGAGTGCACAGCCCTCAGGGCCGCTGGCAAGCTCTGACGGCCTGCGCCGCCGCAACCTGAAGCATCCCGTGTATGCCCGTGTCAGCGGGCGTGCACCAGCCGGCCGTTGATGCCCTTCTTGGCCCGGACACTGCCGACGACGCGGCACACCACGTAGATCAGGAATGACAGCGTGGTGACGTAGGGGCTGATGGGGATCCGGCCGCCCAGGGCCAGCAGGATTCCGCCCACCGTGGCCGTGACGGCGAAAACAACGCTGAGCGCCACGACGGCCACGGGAGCGGACGTCACGCGGAGCGCCGCGGCTGCCGGGGTGATCAGCAATGCGAGCACCAGGAGCGCCCCCACCACCTGGATGGACAGCGCTACGCTGACTCCCAGCAGGACCATAAAGATCAGCGCGAGCGTCCGTACGGGCACCCCGCGGGCTTCGGCCAGTTCGGGATCAACGCTGGCAAAGTTCAGCGGGCGCCAGATGGCTGCCAGGGCTGCAATGACCAGCACAGCGGCGCCGGCAAGGACCTGGAGCTGGACGGTGTCCACGGACACGATCTGCCCCGTGAGCAGGCCGAATTTGTTGGCGGCCCGGCCTTCGTAGAGCGACAGGAACAGGATGCCGAGCCCCAGGCCGAAGGGCATGATCACCCCGATGATGGAGTTTTTGTCCCGGGCCCGGACGCCCATCAGGCCCAGGAGCAGCGCCGCCGCCACCGAGCCGATGAGCGAGCCAAACACGATGTCCGAGCCGATCAGGAGCGCAAACGCCGCCCCGGCGAAGGAGAGCTCCGAGATGCCGTGGACGGCGAAGGCCAGGTCCCGCTTCATCACGAAAGTGCCCACCAGACCGCCGAGCAGGCCCAGCACGGCCCCGGCCCAGATCGAATTCTGGACCAGCACCAGCAGCTCGCCATAGTTCTCGAAACTGAAGATCGCTCCGATAATACTGTCCGCATCCATCAGGCCACCTCCCCCACCGTGGCGTGAACATCGGCATGGTGGTGCGTGGTCGCGTCGGGCAGGCCGACGACGACGATGCGCCCGTTCGCGTGGATGACTTCCACATGGCTGCCATAAAGCTCGGACAGGACTTCGGTGGTCATGACTTCTTCCGGCGTCCCCACCCGGAACCGCCCGCCGGCCAGGTACAGCACCCGGTCAACGTAATCGATAATGGGGTTGATTTCATGGGTGACAAAAACCACCGCGCTGTTCTGGGCGTGGCATTGTTTGTTGATCAGCGCGCTGACAGCCTGCTGATGGTGCAGGTCCAGGGACAGCAACGGTTCGTCACAGAGGAGGACCCTGGGGTCCGTGGCCAGCGCCTGGGCCACCCGGAGGCGCTGCTGCTCACCGCCGGAGAGCTGGCCCACTGGGACTTTAGCGTAGTCACTGGCGCCCACCAGTTCCAGGAGCTCATCGATCCTGCGGTTTGCCCGGGACTTGCCCAGCCGCAGCCCCCAGCGGTGGCCGTCCACGCCGAGCCCCACCAGGTCCCGGGCACGCATGGGGGTGTCCGGAGCAAAGGATTTCTGCTGCGGAATGTAGCCGATCAGGTTGCTGCCCCGCTCCACGGGACGGTCGCCAAGGGTGGCCCGGCCGGACTGCAGTTCCTGCAGGCCCAGGAGAACCTTGAGGAAACTGGTCTTTCCGCTGCCGTTGGGGCCCAGGACGGCGAAAAACTCACCGGGCCTGATGTCCAGGTCGAGATCCTCCCAGAGCAAGCGTTTGCCGAACTGCAGGGACGCCCCGCGGAGGCTGACCACCGGTTTCAACTATTTTTCTCCAAAACTTTGCTGACGTTGTCAACATTGTCCGTCATCCACTGCAGGTACGTCTTGCCTTCGGGCAGGGTTTCGCTGAAGTCAATGACGGGAACGCCGGCTGCTTCGGCTGCCTTTTTCAGCGCCTGTGTCTGGGGTCCCTCTGTCTGCGCGTTGTAGGCCAGAAGCCTGATGTCCTTGGATCCCGCCAGGTCCGTGGCTGCCTTCAGCACAGCGGCCGGAACGTCCGAGCCTTCCTCGATCGCGGCGGTGTAGTCGGCCGGAGTCCTGTTCTCCAGCCCTGCCGCCTCGAGCAGGTACAGCGGGACGGGCTCGGTCACGGCCACGGCTGTGCCTGCTCCGCTGGCCTTCAGCGCGGCGAGCTTGACGGCCAGACCGTCCACCCCGGCTTTGAAGGTTGCGGCATTGGAAGTGAACAGGGCTGCGGATTCCGGTTCGAGTTCACCCAGTTTTGCCGCCAGTGAATCAGCGAGCTTACCCATGGCATCCAGGCTGTACCAGGCGTGCTCGTTGAACTCACCGTGCTCGTGGTGGTGGCCGTCGGCTGACTCGCTCGCCGCCGACGGCGAATCGGTGTGGCCTTCCTCCGGAGCCAGGCCAGCCACTTCGACGGCCGTGACGATATTGCTGTGGGGGATGTTGCTGTCGTCGGCCATCTTGTGGAGGAAGGCGTCGTAGCCGCCGCCGTTCTCGATCACCAGTTCCGCTTTGGACACCAGCAGCCGGTCCTGCGCGGTGGCCTCGTACGAATGCGGGTCCTGGCTGGTCTTGGTGATGATGGAGGTGACGTTGACTTTGTCCCCGCCGATGATCGCGGCGATGTCGCCGTACACGTTGGTGGACGCCACCACATCGACGACGCCGGCGGATGACTCCGTGCCGGACGTCGCCGACGGTGCACCGCCTCCGGAGCCGCAGGCGGTGAGCAGCAGGCTCACGCCGGCGAGGGCTGCGAGGGACGTTCGGATGGCGGCTGGGTGGCGCACGGAAACCTCAGTTCAGTACAGGGATGGACTTTTGCGTCTCCAAAAAGCTTACCCCTAAATGTGAATGATTCCTATTTAGGATAGCCGGGCCGGTCCCTCGCGGACCCGGCGCGCTCAGTCACCGTTCGGCTCGCCCAGCCTCCTGATGCCGGTGGCCTGCGTGGCGTCCCGGATCTCTCCCACCAGCTGCTCGATCACGTCTTCCAGGAAGAGGACGCCGTGGGTCTGCCCGTCCGCGCCGATCACGCGGGCCAGGTGTGAGCCCGTGCGCTGCATGACGGACATGGCCGTTTCAACTTCGTCGTCCAACGCGAGGTTGGCCAGCGAACGGATCCTGCTCTCGGCGATGGGGTGCTGGTAGTCCGACTCGGGAATGGACAGCACATCCTTCACGTGGAGGTAGCCGGACAGCATGCCATCATCGTCCAGCATCGGGAACCGTGAGAAACCGGTCCTGCTGACTGCTTTTTCAAACTCCACCGGTGTGGTGGCCGCCTTCAGCATGACCAAATCCTCCAGTGGAACCATGATGTCCGACGCCGTGTATTCGGAGAATTCCAGGGCGCCGGTGATCAGGCCTGCATCATCATCCACCAGCCCGTGGCGGGTGGATTCCTGCACGATCGACTGGACTTCTTCGAGCGTGAAGGACGAGTTCACCTCATCCTTGGGCTCAATCCGCAGCAGCTTGAGGATGTGGTTGGCGGACCAGTTCAGCGCGACGATGGCCGGGTTGACCAGCTTCGCAACAAACATCAGCGGCGGCGCCAGCAGCAAGGCAGCCTTGTCCGCCACCGATACCGAGATGTTCTTCGGCACCATCTCGCCGAACGTCACGTGGAGGAAGGTCACCACCATCAGGGCAATCGCGAACGCCGCGACGTCGGCAACTTCCACCGGCAGCCCGACAGCTTCCAGGGGAGCCGCCATCAGGTGGTGGATGGCCGGTTCGGCCACCTGCAGGATCAGCAGCGAGCACACGGTGATGCCCAACTGCGCACAGGCCAGCATCAATGAGACGTTTTCCATGGCGCGCAACGTGGTCTGTGCCCGCATGGAACCGGCCTCGGCCAGGGGTTCGATCTGGCTGCGCCTGGCCGACATCACGGCGAACTCGGCGCCGACAAAAAACGCGTTACCCAGCAGGAGGACAACCAGCCAGGCAATTCCGGCCCAGTCACTCATCGTTCACCCCCGTCTTCCGGAGCAGGCTCCGCTTCAGGCGCCGCCGGATGGAAGGAGATCCGCTCGATCCTTCGGCCGTCCATCCTGGTCACGCTCAGCGTGCCTCCGCCTACGTCGACGGTGTCCCCCACTGCGGCGATCCGGCCCAGTTCACTCATGACGTACCCGCCCACGGTTTCGTAGGCGGCTTCGTCCGGAACGGTCAGCCCCGGGATCTGTTCGGAAAGCTCGTCAGGGCGCAGCAACCCGGGGAAGTACCAGTCCCCGGAGGCGCTCTGGAGCAGTCCCGGGCGTACCTTGTCGTGCTCGTCGGACACTTCACCGACGATTTCCTCCACCAGGTCCTCAAGCGTGGCGATGCCTGCGGTTCCGCCGTATTCATCCAGGACAATCGCGAGCTGGAGGTTTCCCTCGCGCAGCTCGGCCAGGAGGGCATCGAGGTGGATGGTCTCCGGCACGCGGAGCACATCGGTCATGATGGCCCCGGCCTCCAGGTTGGCCCGCCGGTCCCACGGCACGGCAACGGCCTTCTTGACGTGGACCAGGCCCTTGATGTCGTCGGAGGACTCCCCGATGACGGGGAAACGGGAGTACCCGGTGCGCCGGGCAGCGTCCAGGATGTCCGAGACGGGCTGGTCGGCGTCGATGGTTTCCATCCGGATCCGGGGCGTCATAACATCGGCGGCCGTCCGGGCCGAGAAGTTCAGGGTGCGGGCCACAAAGTTGGCCGTCCCGGCGTCGAGCGTTCCCATGGCGGCGGAGCGCCGCACCAGGGAGGCGAGCTCGGCCGGCGTCCGGGCACCGGAAATTTCTTCCTTGGCCTCCAGGCCAAAGACGTTCAGTACCTTGTTGGAAAAGCCGTTCAGCACCACGATGGCGGGCTTGAAGACGGCCGTGAAGACCAGCTGCGGCCGCGCCAGCGCCTTGCCCACTTGGAAGGACAGTGCAATGGCCATGTTCTTGGGCACGAGTTCGCCAAGCAGCATGGACAGCAGAGTGGCCAGCGCCATGGCGATGACCAGGGAAACGGATGCCGCCGCCACTTCGGGAATACCAACGGCGGCCAACGGGCCCTCAAGGAGTCGTCCTACAGACGGTTCCATCACGTAACCGGTCAGAAGGGTGGTCAGGGTGATGCCGAGCTGACAGCTGGAAAGCTGGGTTGAGAGGGATTTCAGGCACTTGAGCAGTGGGACGGCACCCGTGTCACCGTTATCGATGGCACGTTGGACCGTGGCCTGGTCAAGGGCAATCAGGGAAAATTCGACGGCGACGAAAAAGCCGGTGCCGGCGATCAGCAGGAGGCCTGCCGCGAGGAGCAACCACTCCATTCAGCATCCCGCCCGAAAGTCGGGAGAAATTGTGTGAAGCCGGGGGAAACGGACCGGCGGAGGATGATCGGCCGAAGCCGACGCTGTTTCCATAGGGGCTCCGCCGGGGTGGGCTGACGGAGAATGATGGGCGCGTGTTCGGGGTTTGCCGGCTCTGCGGGTGGACTGCGCGGTGCTGTACGTTGTGCTCCGCTGACAGCCCCCAGGCCGGCACCTAGATTTACTGTCCATAAGAATTTCAGTCTACAGGAGCAGATTGCGCCTTTCGGATGGCCGCACTGAGGTCACGGCGCACCCGCGCCGGGACGGTTGCCGGACGCCACAATCCGCGATCTCCGCGTCATTGCCATGATTTGGGTCACCGTTATTGGCAGTTAACACAGAATGCTCATTAGACTGGCAACGGTCCGGGTTCAGGACGCAGAGACTGGTTCGAATGTTGTGCTGCGGCACCGTGGCGGCCAGAGAGAAATCAAACTCATGGAAGAGGCGTATTTCAAGTGCCAGAGCAGCCTAGCCACCGTCTACCAGAGGAATTTGGCGGAAACGAGTGGCTCGTTGACGAACTGTACGAGCAGTATCAGAAAGACAAGAACACGGTGGATACCAAATGGTGGCCCCTTTTCGAGTCCTTCGATTCAGGCAGCGGTTCTTCTTCCAACGGAAGCACGGCGGTAGCCGTGGCCCACCCAGCAACCCGCGAAATGCCGGCTGTACCGCCGGCACCTCCGGCTTCTGCAACTGCTGCACCGGCAACGTCGCCGGCCGCACAGCCCGCAGCGCCGGCCACCGCCCCCGCGGCGGCAAAAAAAGCTCCCGCTACGGTCGCCCGCGATGGCGCGAAGAAGACCGAGCCCGGAACCGGCGCCCAGCCGATTCCCGCCCAGCTTCCCAAGAACGTCAAGGCACCCACGGCTCCGGAAGAGGACGTGGTCTCCGTTCTTCGTGGCCCGGCCAAGGCCATCGCCACCAACATGGTCACCAGCCTTGAGGTCCCCACGGCCACCAGCGTCCGGGCTATTCCGGCCAAGCTGTTGATCGATAACCGCGTGGTCATCAACTCCAACCTGGCCCGTGCACGCGGCGGCAAGGTTTCCTTCACGCACCTCATCGGCTACGCCGTGATCCGGGCACTCGCCCAGTTCCCCTCGATGAACGTGTACTACGACGAAATCGACGGCAAGCCCAGCGCTATCCAGCCGGCCCATGTCAACTTCGGCATCGCCATTGACATGCCCAAGCCGGACGGCACCCGCCTGCTCATGGTGCCCAACATCAAGAAGGCGGAGACCCTCAACTTCTCCGAGTTCTGGCACACCTATGAAGACCTGATCAAGCGTGCCCGCGCCGGCAAACTGACCGCTGATGACCACTCCGGCACCACGGTGTCCCTGACCAACCCCGGCGGCATCGGCACCGTTCACTCCGTGCCGCGTCTGTCCAAGGGGCAGGCTGCAATCATCGGCGTCGGCGCGCTGGACTACCCGGCCGAGTTCCAGGGCGCCAGCGAAAAGATCATTGCGCAGAACGCCATCAGCAAGGTCCTCACGCTGACATCCACCTATGACCACCGCGTCATCCAGGGAGCCGGCAGCGGCGAGTTCCTGAAGCTTGTGCACCAACTGCTGCTCGGTGCCCAGAACTTCTACGACGAAATCTTCGAGTCCCTCCGCATCCCGTACGAGCCCGTTCGCTGGAGCCCGGACCTGCAGGTGGATCCTGCCGACCAGATCAACAAGGTTGCCCGGATCCAGCAGCTGATCCACTCCTACCGTGTGCGCGGCCACTTGATGGCAGACACCGATCCCCTGGAGTACGTCCAGCGCAAGCACCCGGACCTTGACGTCCTCACCTATGGGCTGACCCTGTGGGACCTGGACCGTGAGTGGCCCACCGGCGGTTTCGGCGGCGCGCCCATGCTCAAGTTCCGCGACATCCTCGGTGTCCTCCGTGATGCCTACTGCCGCACCACCGGCATCGAGTACATGCACATCCAGGAGCCGGAGGAACGCAAGTGGTTCCAGGACCAGCTGGAGCACCCTTACTCGAAGCCGAGCCGCGAAGAGCAGCTGCGCATTGTGTCCCGGCTCAACGCGGCCGAAGCGTTTGAAACCTTCCTGCAGACCAAATTCGTCGGCCAGAAGCGCTTCTCGCTGGAAGGCGGCGAATCCCTGATTCCGCTGCTCGACGCCATCATTTCCGATGCCGCCGACGACGGACTGGACGAGGTTGCAATCGGCATGGCCCACCGCGGCCGCCTGAACGTCCTCACCAACATCGCCGGCAAGACCTACGCCCAGGTGTTCCGCGAATTCGAAGGCACCCAGGATCCCCGCTCGGTGCAGGGCTCCGGCGACGTGAAGTACCACCTCGGTACCGAAGGCACGTTCACATCGGAAAGCGGCAACGAGACCAAGGTCTACCTCGCCGCCAACCCGTCCCACCTCGAGGCTGTCGACTCGGTGCTCGAAGGCATCGTCCGCGCCAAGCAGGACCGCCTGGACCAGGGCGAGGCCTTCCCGGTCCTGCCCCTGATGGTCCACGGCGACGCTGCATTTGCAGGCCAGGGCGTGGTTGCCGAGACGCTGAACCTGTCCCAGCTCCGCGGCTACCGGACCGGCGGCACCATCCACGTGGTGGTCAACAACCAGGTGGGCTTCACCACCGCCCCATCGTCGTCGCGTTCATCCACGTACTCCACGGACGTCGCCAAGATGATCCAGGCACCGGTGTTCCACGTGAACGGTGACGATCCCGAGGCAGTGGTGCGCATTGCCCAGCTCGCCTACGAGTTCCGCCAGCGTTTCCACAAGGACGTTGTGATCGACATGGTGTGCTACCGCCGCCGTGGCCACAACGAGGGTGACGACCCCTCGATGACCCAGCCCATGATGTACAACCTGATCGAGGCCAAGCGCTCCGTCCGCAAGCTGTACACCGAGGCACTCATCGGCCGTGGCGACATCACCGAGGAAGAAGCGGAGCAGCTGCTCCGCGACTACCAGGAACGGCTGGAGCGGGTCTTCGCCGAAACTCACGCGGCCCAGACCTCGCCCATCCCGATCATCACCGCGGACTCCGCCGCCGTCTCCGACATTGAGCGTCCCATCGCCCAGCAGGCTGACTTCGGCACCAACGCCCCGGCGTCCACTGCCATTTCTCCGGAGACCCTGGCACGCATCGGCAAGGCCCACGTCCAGATCCCCGAGGGCTTCACCGTCCACGCCAAGCTCAAGCAGCTCCTCGAAAAGCGCGAGCAGATGTCCCGCGAAGGCGGCATCGACTGGGGCTTTGGCGAGATCGCGGCCTTCGGATCGCTGATCATGGAAGGCGTTCCCGTCCGGCTTGCCGGCCAGGACTCGCGCCGCGGCACGTTTGTGCAGCGCCACGCGGTGTTCCACGACCGCGCCAACGGCGGCGAGTGGCTGCCCCTGGGCCACCTCTCGGATGACCAGGCGAAGCTGTGGATCTACGACTCCCTGTTGTCCGAATACGCGGCCATGGGCTTCGAATACGGCTACTCGGTGGAACGCCCGGATGCCCTGGTGCTGTGGGAAGCGCAGTTCGGTGACTTCGTCAACGGCGCGCAGACCATCATCGATGAGTTCATCTCCTCGGCCGAGCAGAAGTGGGGCCAGCGCTCCTCCCTGGTCCTGATGCTGCCGCACGGCTACGAAGGCCAGGGCCCGGACCACTCGTCGGCACGCATCGAACGCTTCCTGCTGATGTGCGCCGAAGAGAACATGATCGTCGCCAACCCCACCACGGCGGCCTCGCACTTCCACCTGCTGCGCCGCCAGGCGTACAGCCGGCCGCGCAAGCCGCTGATCATCTTCACGCCGAAGCAGCTGCTGCGCCTCAAGGCAGCCGCGTCGTCCGTCGAGGACTTCACCACGGGCTCCTTCCGCCCCGTCATCGGTGACCACGAGCCGCTGGCGGCAGACGCCGTCGAACGCGTACTGCTGGTCTCCGGCCGCCTGTACTACGATCTCCTGTCCACCCGGCAGAAGACCGGTGACAAGACCACCGCGATTGTCCGTGTGGAGCAGCTCTACCCGCTGCCGCACGAAGAAATCGCAGCGGAACTGGCCAAGTACCCGAACGCGGAGGTTGTCTGGGCACAGGACGAGCCCGCCAACCAGGGACCGTGGCCGTTTATGGGCCTGAACCTCCCGGAGGCGCTGGACCGGCGCGTCCGCCTGGTGTCGCGTCCCGCATCGGCCTCCACGGCGGCCGGCTCCATGAAGCGACACGCAGCTGAGCAGGATTCACTGCTGAAGCAGGCATTTGCACGGAAGTAGTCCCAGTGGCTGCCCGGCCGGACGTCGAAATACCAGACTCCGGCCGGGCAGTTCTGTTTAATGAAGATGGATCATAGCCACGCCGATTGGCCTGAATCGGCACGGACGTAAAGAGGGACTTGTGGAAGACAGGAAGCTGCGGATCGCAGCTGTTGGAGATGAACTGCTGGCCGGGCTGGGCGATCCCAGGGCCCTCGGCTGGCTGGGCCGCGTGTTGGCCCGCACTCCGCAGGACGGCATGGTCATGGAAGCGTATGCCCTCCCCTGTCCCCAGGAAGGAACGGAGGGGCTGGCTGCCCGCTGGCAGGAGGAGGCCGGGCGGCGGTTCGGTGACCAGCACGAGAACCGCCTGGTGATCGGCCTCTCGGGCCGGGACATCGAGTTCGGCCTGTCCACCGCCCGGAGCCGCCTGAACCTGGCCAACATCCTGGATACCGCCACGCAGAACCGGATCGAGGTGTTTGTGGTGGGCCCGCCGCCCACGCTGGACCCGGTACAGAACCGCCGGCTCGCCGATCTGAACACAGCCTTCGCTGACGTCACCACCAGGCGCAAGCACCTCTATGTGGACACGTTCTCCCCGCTGCTGAACCACGAACAGTGGCGCCAGGACCTTGCGGCCAACACCGGCACGCCCGGGCAGGCTGGCTATGGCTTGATGGCCTGGCTGGTCCTCCACCGTGGCTGGTTCCAATGGCTGGGCATGGACGCCCCCGAGTAAGCATCCCCAACCCTTCCAGTCGCGATATATCTTGACTGCTTCCGGCGGTCCGTTATATCTTGGAATATCAATCACGATATATCGCGGTTTTGGAGGATTTCATGACAGAGGACAGCTGGACCGTCACTGGTCCGCAAACCATCGACGTTGACCACGTCAGGTCGCTAAAGCTGGGCATGGTCCGCGGCCGGTTCGACGTCGTCACCCATGCCGACGCCGTTGCCCGCGTGGAGATCAACGACGTCCAGGGCGATCCCGTGTCGGTGACACTGACGGACGGCCGGCTTGAGGTCCGCCATCAGCTGCACGGCCCGCAGGGCTGGTTCAAGAACCTGATGGGCACCGTCAACCACAACAGCAACAACTCAGCGGTTATCAGTATTGCGCTGCCTGCGGGCGTCGAGGTGGAGGCCGGTACGGTCAGCGGCGATGGCCTTGTGTCCGGAATCAGCGGGCACACGCGGCTCAATACCGTTTCAGGTTCTGTGATGGCAGACGGCACATCCGGGGAACTTCACGTCAACACCGTCAGCGGCGAGGTCATCGCGCGAAACCACGACGGCGTCCTGACCGCCAAGAGTGTCTCCGGCGAGGTCACCGCATCCGGCCGGTTCAGCAACATCCGGGCTCACACGGTCAGCGGCGACATGAGTTTTGACCTGCTCGGCTTTACCCACGACTTCGGTGCCAATTCAGTCTCCGGCGACCTCACCATCAGGCTGCCGCACGACGTCGGGGTGGACATCGTGGCGAAGTCTGCCAGCGGCGTTGTGGTGATTGATGACCAGCAGTACTCTCAGCCCGGAGGCAAGGTGGAAACCATTGCCGGACCGGACGGGAAGCTGATGCTGGTCCGGACCAACTCGGTGTCCGGCAAAACGTCCATCTTCCATGGCCAGCCGGCCCGCAGTGACGACGCAAGTAGCCCGGAAGCGGGGCACTGATGCCTCCGGTGTTCGCCCACGGCGCGCTCCGGCTGTACCTGCTCGCACTGCTGGAGTCGGGGCCTAAGCATGGCTATGAACTGATCAAAGCCCTCAGCGAACGGTTCGGCGGCACCTACTCCCCAAGCGCAGGAACCATCTATCCGCGGCTGGGGAAGCTGGAGGAAGAAGGGCTCGTCGCCACCGAGCCCGTTGGCCGCCGCACCAACTACCGCATCACCGCGGCGGGGCTTGCCGAACTCAACAAGCGCCGGGAGGAACTCGCCGGAGTCGAGAACGACATTTCCGCTTCCGTCCGCCGCCTGGCGGACAACCTGCGGGCGGATATCCGCGCCAACATGCGTGGGTTGCGGGCAGACCTGGCAGCCACCGCAGAGGCGGCCCGTTCCACGGCGCGGGCCGCCGATTTCAGGAAAGCCGGCCGCCAGTCTTCGGAAGGGTTCCGGGAGCTGAAGGAAGCGGAGATGCTGCTGCAGGCATTCCGGGACGACCTGCGCGTGGAACTGCGGCTGCAGGCAACCCGGCAACCGCTCAGCGCCGTCACGCTGGAAACTGTCAGGACCGTGCTGGACCAGGCGCGCATCTCCATCCGCAACTCACTGCCCGGCTGAGCCGCCCGGCTGAGCCGCCCCGCTGAGCTGCGCGGCCGAGCTGCCCGGCTGAGCCGGCCGGATCGGTGTTGCCCCCGGTCACAGCCCGTTTCGGTTTCGCGGCGTGTCCCATGGTGTGGGAGACTTGAGGGCAGCTCTTTTGAGTACCAACATTTAAGGAGGCCAGCTATGAGCAAGCGTGCACGTAAACGTCGTGACCGTAAGCGTGGCGGCGCGAACCACGGGAAGCGCCCCAACGCCTAAGCTAAAGCTTGGAAAACGGTTTAAGCGAAGGACCCCGGAAGCCACATGGCTTCCGGGGTCCTTCGTTTTTGCACTGGACTTTCACGCCTGCGGTACTGCTGACGGGCATCGACGCAGCCAGGCGTCCAAGCGGTCAGGTGTCCCTTCAGACGGCTACCGCTTGTGTCAGGCGTCCACCGGGCGGATGGAGTGGATCCGGTCCAAAATGGCGTTCTTCAGGTTTTCCGGAGCGGCCTCGGTGCACGAGCGCTTCACCAGGTTGCGGATCACGCACTCGAGGTCGTATTGCTCGGTGCACTCAGGGCACTCATCAAGGTGGGTCTTGATTTCCGTGATGTCCTGGCGGGTCAACGCCCCGTCGAGGTATTCGTAGATGCGTTGCATCCGGGCGTCATCGCAGTCGCCCAATCCCTGGCAGTCGCTCATTTCCTGTTCTCCTGTTTTGTGGTCGCGGCCGTGTCCTGTGATTCGACGGCGCCTTTGAATCCTCGTTCGGCGGCATAGTCCGCCAGCATGTCCCGCAACATTTTCCGGCCGCGGTGGAGCCGGGACATCACTGTCCCGATGGGCGTGTTCATGATGTCCGAAATCTCCTTGTACGCGAAGCCTTCGACATCGGCGAAGTACACCGCCAGCCGGAACTCCTCGGGAATGGCCTGCAGCGCCCGCTTGACGTCCGAGTCCGGCAGGTGGTCCAGCGCCTCAGCCTCGGCCGAGCGCAGGCCGCGGGACGTGTGCGACTCCGCCCTGGCCAGCTGCCAGTCCTCGATGGTGTCCGAGTTCGACTGCAGCGGTTCGCGCTGCCGCTTCCGGTAAAGGTTGATGTACGTGTTGGTCAGGATCCGGTACAGCCAGGCCTTGAGGTTGGTTCCCGGCTTGTACTGATGGAACGCGGAGAACGCCTTCGTGTAGGCCTCCTGGACCAGGTCTTCCGCATCAGCGGGGTTCCTGGCCATACGCATGGCGGCCGAGTAGAGCTGATCCACGTACTGCATGGCATCACGCTCAAAACGGACCCGGCGTTCTTCCGCTGATTCGGTGGCCACATCCACAGGTTGCTCGGCGGGCCCAGGCTCAGCGGGCACAGGGACAACCGCTGCAGGCTGCGCGTCTGCCGGCCGCGAGTCACTCCCTGCCGGCGCGTCGCTGCTGGCATTGGCTTCGCTGCTTGTTTTGGCTTCTCGTTCGGAGGCCTCATACATGGCCTCGAGGGCCGGATCCAGGGTGCTCATTGCGTTCAAGTCTACTGTGACGGCCTTGGCGCGCGCCGTACCGTACTCCGGAGGATCGGATTCCAGAGTCTGCAGTGCTACGGATCCGGCGGGCTCCGTCCCGTCCTTCAGTAACCTCAAGGGCAACTCCAGTCTGTGTCAGGCCATAATGTTCCAGGCAAATACCTGCCGGGCAATCCATGATGAGTCAATTCGTCCGGTGTTCGGCGGACCCGCAAACCATAACCGCTGGCGGCAGGCAAATATTCCCCAAAAGTGCAAGACTAGAACGGACTCCGCCGCATCCGGTGCGGTTCGTCCAGCCAGGAGGAAACCCATGTCCTTTGTCCGTACTCTCGCCCGCCCCATGCTGGCTTCCAGTTTCGTAGTCGCCGGACTGGACAAGCTGAAGAACGCCGATGACACCGCCACCCAGCTTTCGCCGCTCCTGCAGAAGGCAGCCGCGTCGCTGCCGTTCCAGGCCGACGAAAAGATGCTGGCCCGGGTGATCGGCGGAACGCAGGTGGGTGCCGGCGTGCTGTTCGGCCTGGGCAAGTTCAGCCGCCTCTCGGCAACACTGCTGACCGTCATCTCGCTCCTGAACACCTTTGTGGAATGGCGCAGCGCGGACATCAGCACCAAGGAAGGCCGAGAAGCCCGCCGGAACCAGCTGCTCAAGAACATTTCCCTCAGCGGCGGCGCCCTGCTGGCCTCGGTGGACACCGCCGGCAAGCCGGGCCTGGCCTGGCGTGCCGAGCACCTCGCCGCGGACGCCCGGAAGAGCGCCGCCGGCGCCCGCAAGACCACCGGCCAAAAGCTTCACAAGGCAGACAAGGCCGTGCGCCGCGCCGTCGAACACGCAACGGGGGCGTAAGGACGGATGACCGGTTCCACCCCGCCCGCAGCCACCGACTCTCACAGCTCCACCGGCACCGTTCCGCACTGGCCGGCCCCCTTCGCCAGCAGGCCCATCAACGCCACCGTCACGGTGCCGGGTTCAAAATCCCTGACCAACCGGTTCCTGGTGCTGGCCGCGCTGGCTGACGGGCCGTCCCGCCTCCGCGCCCCCCTGCATTCCCGGGACTCTGCGTTGATGATCGACGCCCTCCGCCAGTTGGGAGCCACCATCACGGAGGTGCCCGGCGACGGCGCGTTCGGGCCGGACCTTGAGGTCATGCCCCTGAGCCAGGAGGCGCCGTCGTCACGGACGCACATTGACTGCGGCCTCGCCGGAACAGTGATGCGGTTTGTTCCGCCGCTTGCGGCGTTGCGCAACGGCGTGAGCGTGTTCGACGGCGACCCCCACGCCCGGAAGCGTCCCATGGGCACCATCATCGAGGCCCTGAAAGCTCTCGGGGTGGCCCTGACCGCGGACGACGGCGGGACCCCCTCGTCGCTGCCGTTCACCGTTGCTGGCACCGGGGAAGTCCGGGGCGGCCACCTGGTGGTCGATGCCAGTGCGTCGTCACAGTTCGTCTCGGCCCTCCTGCTGGTCGGCGCCAGGTTTACCGACGGACTCCACCTTGAACACGTGGGCAAGCCGGTGCCGAGCCTGGACCACATCAACATGACCGTTGCCGTACTCCGCGGCGTCGGTGTATCAGTTGACGATTCCGTGCCCAACCACTGGGTAGTGGCACCGGGCCCCATCCGCGCCTTTGACCAGCGCATTGAGCAGGACCTCTCCAACGCCGGCCCGTTCCTGGCCGCCGCGCTGGCCTCCGGCGGCACTGTCCGGATCCCGGACTGGCCCGCCGGCACCACCCAGGTGGGAGACCTCTGGCGCAGCATCCTCGCGGACATGGGCGCGGACGTCAGCCTGGTTGACGGCGTCCTGACCGTCACGGGCGGGCCAGAGATCAAGGGTGCGGATTTTGACGAAACCAGCGAACTCGCCCCTACCGTGGCGGCCCTCTGCGCCCTGGCCAGCGGACCTTCACGGCTGACCGGCATCGCGCACCTTCGCGGCCACGAGACGGACCGGTTGGCCGCGCTGGTCACCGAAATCAACCGCCTCGGCGGCGACGCGGAGGAAACCAGCGACGGCCTGGTGATCCGCCCGGCAAAGCTGCACGCCGGCGTCGTCCACAGCTACGCGGACCACAGGATGGCCACCGCCGGTGCCATCCTCGGCCTCGCGGTACCGGGCATCGAAGTCCAGGACATCGCTACCACTGCCAAGACCATGCCGGAATTCCCGCAGATGTGGGCCGACATGCTGGCCCAGGGCGCTGCTGCCGACAAGCGCGCGGAAGGTCCCACCGGTGGCACGCAGCACTGATTCCTGGGACGAGTCCGACGTCCGGATCCGGCCCAGCAAAAAGGGCTCCCGGCCGCGCACGAAGGACCGCCCCAGCCACGACGACGCCGTCACGGGCCGCATCATCACCGTGGACCGCGGCCGGTACACCGCCGTCGTCGGCGAAGACTCGGGCGACGAGCGGATCATCATCGCAGCCAGGGCCCGCGAACTCCGCCGCTCCCCCGTGGTTGCCGGCGACTTCGTCTCCCTCGTTGGAGATGTCTCCGGGGAGCCTGACACGCTGGCCCGCCTGGTCCGGATCCAGGACCGCAGGACCCTGCTGCGCCGCAGCGCCGATGACACTGATCCGATCGAGCGTGCGGTGGTGGCCAACGCAGATCAGCTGGTGGTGGTGGTGGCCGCCGCAAACCCGGAGCCGCGCACAGGCTTCATCGACCGCGCCCTGGTGGCCGCTTACGACGCCGGCATTGAGCCGCTGCTGCTCGTCACCAAGGCGGACGTCAAGGATCCGGCGGAACTGCTGTCCAACTACGAGCACCTGGACTTCCCGGTGATCATCAGCCGCACGTCGGACTCCGAAGCCTCAGGTATCGATGCCCGCTCCGACGACGGCCTCTCGGCCCGCCTGGACAGTGACGCAGTTTCGCAGCTCCGCGCGTACCTCGAAGGCAAGGTCTCGGTGATGCTGGGTCATTCCGGCGTCGGCAAGTCCACCATGGTCAATGCACTCACCGGAGCCGAACGGGCCACCGGTGGTGTGAACGCGGTGACCGGCCGCGGCCGCCACACGTCGTCGTCGGCCCTTGCCCTGAAGCTGACCGGAGCTCCCACCGGAAGCTGGATCATCGACACCCCTGGCATCCGTTCGTTCGGCCTTGCCCATGTGGACCCTGACCGGATCCTGCGGTCCTTCCCGGACCTGGAGCCGGGTACGGATGCCTGCGAGCGTGGCTGCAAGCACAACACCGCTGCCGTCAACTGCGGGGTGGATGCCTGGGTGTCCGCCGGCCACGCGGGCCCCACAGGCCCGGCCCGGCTCGCGTCCCTGCGACGGCTGCTGGGCACGGATCCCCGCCTGGTGGGCCAGGAAACCAAGGAACTGGGCAGCATCGGCTAGACGGAACGCCGATGTCCCCAACACTGCGGCCCTGAGACGGTAGTTTGGAACCATGATCCAACCCGCTTCGAGCTACAACGATGACTTGCGCCTTGCCCATGTGCTGGCAGATTCCGTGGATGACCAGACCATGAGCCGCTTCAAGGCACTGGACCTCCGCATCGAGACCAAGCCGGACCTGACGCCGGTAACGGACGCGGACAAGTCCGCGGAGGAAGCCATCCGCGGCCAGCTGTCCCGCTCGCGTCCGCGCGACGCCGTGCTGGGCGAGGAATTCGGCAGTTCGGGCCATGGCTCCCGCCGCTGGATCATTGATCCCATCGACGGCACCAAGAACTTTGTCCGCGGCGTCCCGGTCTGGGCCACCCTGATCGCCCTCGTGGACGAAGGCGAACCCGTGGTGGGAGTGGTCAGCGCGCCCGCGCTGGGCAAACGCTGGTGGGCCGCCAAGGGTTCCGGCGCGTACATGGGCAAGTCCCTTGCCGCCGCAACGCGGCTCCGCGTCTCGGACGTCTCCAAACTTTCGGATGCCTCCCTGTCCTACTCCAGCCTGGGCGGCTGGAAGGAACGCGGCAACCTGGATGAGTTCCTGGGCCTGACCGAGGACGTGTGGCGCACGCGCGCCTACGGCGATTTCTGGTCCTACTGCATGGTGGCCGAAGGTTCCGTGGACATCGCCTGCGAGCCCGAACTGAACCTGTACGACATGGCCGCCCTGGTGCCCATTGTGGTGGAAGCCGGCGGCCGTTTCACCTCCTTGGAGGGACAGGACGGGCCGTTCGGCGGCAACGCCCTGGCCACGAACTCCATCCTGCACTCAGAGGTGCTCAAGCGGCTGAACCCGAATCTGGACGATCTCCTCTAGGCGCTTTCTTCGAACTATCGACGGCGGACGCCTCCTCAAGGGGGCGTCCGCCGTCGTATCTTCGACAAATGAGGCTGTTCCTCAAACGCGCGTAACAAAGTCCTTAACATTGGGCCGAGCTTCCTTTCTGCAGCGGCGGATGTTCTAGGCTTCTTAACAGGTCACGAGTGCCAGCGCTAAACCCCGGTTTGCTGGCCGGCAACCCTCCATTCGCGGTGGGGTGCCCCGGGTGACGACCAGGCCGGTCCGGAATGGACACGGCAAGCGCGGATTCCCGTTACCGGGAGTCCTTTTAGAGTGAGGTCTCCGTGACAACTGCCACCGTCTCCCCCAGCACTGTTTCTCCCAGCAACGCTGGCCCCGCCAAGGCCGCTGCGTTGTTCAACGATGCCGCCGCCATTGCCGGCCGCCCCCTCTCTGCCGTCACCGGCGCGGAAATCCAGGCACCGCTGATCCAGGGCGGCCACATCCGGTACGCAAACCTGGACTACGGCGCATCCGCTCCCGCCCTCTCCGTGGTGTCGGCCTACCTCAACGAGATCCTGCCGTTCTACGCCAGCGTCCATCGCGGCGCCGGCTACGCATCCCAGATCAGCACTTCCGTCTATGAGAACGCCCGGGACATCGTGCGCGACTTTGTGGGCGGACGCCCGGACGACTCCGTCATTTTCACCCGGAACACCACCGACTCGCTGAACCTGCTGGCGGGTTGCCTGCCGGCGACGGACGGGCGGCCCAATGGCGATGTCCTCTACCTGGACATCGAACACCACGCCAACCTCCTGCCGTGGCAGGGAGTCCCGCACCGCAGCGTCGTCGCCGCGGACACCATCGTGGGGACCCTCGAGGTCCTCCGCGCCGAACTTGAGCAGGGCAACGTCAGCCTCCTCGCGGTCACGGGCGCCTCCAACGTCACCGGCGAGATCCTCCCGATCAAGGCCCTGGCCGCCCTCGCCCATGAGTACGGGGCGCGGATCGTGGTGGACGCCGCGCAGCTGGCACCGCACCGGCGCATCAATATCAGCACCGACGACGTCGACTACCTCGCCTTCTCCGGGCACAAGCTCTACGCGCCCTTCGGCTCCGGCGTCCTGGTGGGCCGCACCGACTGGCTCGACGCCGGCACGCCCCACCTGGCCGGCGGCGGCGCCGTCCGCGAGGCAAGGCTCGACGGCGTCAGCTGGGCCACCGGTCCGGCCCGGCACGAGGGCGGCTCCCCCAACGTCCTCGGCGCGGCCACCCTGGCCCGCGCCACCCAGGTCATCGCATCCCTGGACCACGACCGCTGGCACGCCCACGAGGCGGCCATCAGGTCATTCCTGGTGGAAGGGCTCGGGAGGATCGACGGCGTCACCGTGCACCAGATCTTCTCGGACACGGACGCCGAAACGGGCACCATCGGCGTGGTGAACTTCTCCGTGGCAGGGTACGACGCCGGGCTTGTGGCCGCGTACCTGTCGGCCGAGCATGGCGTTGGCCTCCGGGACGGCCGCTTCTGCGCGCACCCGCTGCTCAAGCGCCTCGGCCTTCCCTCCGGTTCCCTGCGGGCCAGCTTCGGCGTGGGCTCACGGCTGGAGGATGCCCAGCGGCTCCTTGCCGGCCTGGAGCAACTCCGCCGGACCGGCCTGGGCTGGGACTACGTGGTGGACGCGGGCCGCTGGGTTCCGGCCAACGACACCCGCACGTACCCTCACTGGGCTCCCAACACCCCGGGCACCGCCGGCGCGGCTCCGTGCCTTGACGACTGACTGACGCTTTCCTCCCCTGGTTCCTGACCGGGCCGCCATCTGACCGCCGCCTGACCCAGGGGCTGCGGCCCATGCGGTAAATTCGAAGGATACCGATGGGCACAGTTGAAGGAGGCCGCACGTGGCACGGGGTGGCCCCAGACTTGAGCACGGACGCCGCCTGGAGCTCGGACGGAGTTTCCAGGACGGCGGCGAACACTACCAGCGCGTACGCCCTGGCTACCCTGCCGACTCAGCGGACTGGCTGATCCCTGCCGGGGCCGCGGACGCCGTGGACGTGGGGGCCGGAACCGGCAAGTTCACCGCTCTTCTGCTGGAACGCAGCCTGGCGGTTTCCGCCGTGGACCCGTCGCCGGACATGCTCGAACAGCTGCGGGCCCACTACGCGGCGGCGGACGCGACGCAGGGGACGGCAGAGGCGACGGGACTCGCTGACTCCTCGTTCGACGTCGTAAGCGTGGCGCAGGCCTGGCACTGGTGCGATCCGCTGCCGGCGAGCACCGAACTGGCGCGGATCCTGCGGCCCGGCGGAACGCTCGGGCTGATCTGGAACCAGCTGGACACATCTGTTCCGTGGGTGCACCGGTTGTCCCGCATCATGCACGCGGGCGACGTCTACAAGCCCGGGTTCCGCCCGGTGGTGGGGCCGGAGTTTGAAGGCCTCGAGAGCCATGTGACGCGGTGGGAGGACAGCCTCAGCACGGCGGACATCATGGAACTGACGAAATCCCGCAGCTACTACCTGCGCGCCGGCGAAGCCACGCGCGGCAAGGTCCTCGCCAACCTCGACTGGTACCTGCACGAACATCTGGGGCACGCCGCCGAAGAGGAGATCAGCCTGCCGTACCTGACATTGACGTGGCGGGCCACGAAGGCGTGACGGGCGCTGACCACCGGGTAGGCTTGGAAACGTGAAGACCAGCGCGCCCTCCTCCTCGATCGAGGACTACGTCAAGGTCATCTACGGCTTCACGGAGTGGCAGGACAAACCCATCACGTCCTCCCAGCTCGCGCAGCGCCTGGGGGTGGCCAATTCCTCGGTCTCGGAGATGGTCCGCAAGCTTAAGGACCATGGCCTGGTGGACCACAAGCCATACAGCGCCATCACCCTGACAGACTCCGGGGTCCGGCTGGCATTGTCCATGGTGCGCCGGCACCGGCTGATTGAGACCTACCTGGTGCAGGAGCTCGGTTACAGCTGGGACGAAGTCCACGACGAAGCCGAACTGCTGGAGCACGCGGTGTCGGACACGTTTATTGAGCGCATGTCGGCAAAGCTGGGCAACCCGCAACGCGACCCGCACGGTGACCCGATCCCTTCCGCGGACGGTACGGTGCTGCTGCCAGCAGCTCATCTGCTCGGCGAACTCGATCCCGGACACACCGGCCGGATCACGCGCATCAGCGACGAGAACCCTGATCTGCTGCGGTATCTTTCGGCCGAGGAAATTGACCTCGACGACGAGGTGGAGGTAGTGGGCCGTAAGCCGTTTGGCGGAGCGCTGGTGGTGCGGATCAGCAACGCCGGCAGGAAGCGGGACTACGATCTCGCGGATGAAGTCACCGCGGCGCTCTGGGTCCACAGCGACCACCCCCACACCGGCTGCACCCTCAGCGACCGCTGAATGACGAGCGCCCGCGTTCCGCACTGGCGGGCATGGCTGGCCGTGGCGGCAGGCGGCCTGGCCGGAACGGAACTCCGGTACGGGCTGGGACTCGCCTTTCCGGAAACCGTGGGGGCAATGCCCTGGACCACCCTGGGAATCAACGTGACCGGAAGTTTTGTGCTGGCTGCCCTCACTACGGTCTGGATGGCCCGGCCGCAGACGGCATTCTGGCTCCGTGCCGGCCTGGGGCCCGGATTCCTGGGCTCGTTCACCACGTTCTCAGCAGTCGTTTTCTCGAGTGACCAACTGTCCAGGGCCGGCGAACATCCCGTGTGGATCGCCTACCTGGGGCTGTCCCTGCTGCTGGGACTGGGCGGCGCGGCCGGTGGCTGGCGGACCGGACGGCTACTCAACGACCGGCTGCAGGGTGACCGGGCGGGGACAGCGCGGTGATGGGCGCTGTCCTGGTGGGAGTGTTCGGCATGGCGGGCGCCCTGCTGCGCTTCGCCGTCGACAGCTGGTTCGCCCACCGCGAGGGGCTCCGCACGGCCGTCAGCCCGAGCGGTAGGCCGCGGCACTGGCCGTGGGCCACGCTCACCGTCAACGTCACCGGGTGCCTGATCATCGGACTGTCCATCGGCATGACCGGACGGCTCGGCTTTGCCCCTGAGTGGCAGACCGCTGTCGCCACCGGCCTGGCGGGCGGGCTCACCACGTTCAGCTCCTGGACCACCGCCACGGTGCGGCTCCTGAGCGAGTCGCGGTTCGGTGCCGCCGCCCTGAACACCGGCGCCAACCTGGCCGCCGGATTTGCCGCGGCGGCTGTGGGCATCGCACTGGCGTCGTAAGGGACTCAAACAGGTTTGTCCCGGTCCCGTATCGTTGACTCTGATGATTAGCAGACGCGACGCGGCAATTGCCCTTGATGTACCGATGGAAATGGCCCAGCGCCATGGCATCCCGAAACGACTGACCGAGGCGGAGCTGGGCGAAATCCTGGACAACCCACCGGCATGGCTGATCCAGTCGCGGGCAAACCGGACCGGCAAGCGTCCGGTCTGGGTGCACCTGGAATGTGCCGTCTGCGGCTACGAGGAAGCGGCCCGGCCCAAAAAATGGTGGCCGGAATTCACATATGTGGTGTGCGAGCACCATGCCCCGGATGAGGTGCCGCCGTTGAGGCCGGGCCTCATCAGGAGCGAGTTCGACGGCGTCGGGACCCGTTTCGTGGGCATCGCGGACGTTGCAGTTCCGGACTGATCCGGGGCATTACATTCGGGGCTGAACAGGCGTATTTTACGAAGTGGGACGCAGCCCGTCCCACGTCGTAAGGAGAATGCCATGCCGGACAAGTCACCACACCAGCAGCTGCACAAGAAGCCGGTCAAAACCATCAAGGAAAAACGCGCGGAAAAGAAGGCCAAGAGCCCGGTTGAAGGCCCGCAGGACCCGGTAGCGCACCTGAAGAAGCGCCGGTAGCGGGTTACCCGTTCCCGGCCATCTCTTCGGGCACTGCCACAATGTCCACTTCCTGGCCGTCCCTCAGCACTCGGATCGGCAGCGGCTGGCCGATCGCATCGGCGAACAGCAGCTTCTGCAGGCTCTCGGCGTTGCTGACGGGGCGGCTTCCGGCTGTCAGGATGACGTCACCCGCACGCAGGCCCCCGCGGTCTGCCGGCGAACCGGCCAGAACCTCCACCACGCGCAGCCCGTCCCGTTGTCCCGTCCTGATCACTGCGCTGGCATTGAGCCGGAAAGGTGTGCTGACCACGCCGAGATAAGCCCGCCTGACACGGCCGTCCTTCAGCAGCGCTGAGATGATGCGCCGCGTGGTGGTGTTGATGGGCACGGCCAGGCCCAGCCCCGCTCCGGCCACTGCGGTGTTAATTCCCACGATGCGGCCGTGCGTATCGGCCAGTGCTCCGCCGGAACTGCCGGCATTGAGTGCTGCGTCGGTCTGGATGACGTCCTCGATCACGCGCCGGTTGCCGCTGGACCATACCGGAATGGCACGGCCCAGGCCGCTGACCACACCCGCTGTAACTGATCCGGCCAAGCCCAGCGGATTTCCCACCGCGATGACCAGCTGGCCCACCCGCAACGTCTCGGCATCGCCGAACTGCGCCGGGGCCACTTTCGGTGCCCTGCCGTGGACCACCGCGAGGTCGGACAAAGGATCCGCCCCCACCAGTTCAATGTCGGTCCGGCTGCCGTCAGCAAAGGCGGCATGGCCTTGATGGGTGCCGGCCACCACATGCGAATTGGTGAGCAGGTAGCCGTCTTCAGTGAAGAGCACCGCCGAGCCTGCACCCATGCGGAACCGGCCGTTACGGCGGTTGCCGGTCATTTCAATGGCCGCAACATGCGGGGTGACCGTCTCAGCCACGCGCATGACGGTCTCCGAATACGAGTCCAGCGGACCGTCGTCGGCCGCTGCAGCATTGGGTTCCCGCGCCTGTTCCATGGCAGACCTCCTGGCTTGCGTTGCTGCCCCCGGCTTCCAGACCTGCTGCGCCGGAGCTTATTGGGGACAACCACGCGGTGGCGCCCGGTAGTCCCGGAACGGCTACGCCGTGGGTGAACAGGGAACTCAACACGGCGCTTAAATGCCAGAAGACCCGGACGCGGGGTCCGGGCCTTCTGGCAATGTCTTGCGACATTCAAAATGTGGAGATGGGGGGAATTGAACCCCCGTCCGATGTTGTGTTAACAGGGCTTCTCCGGGCGCAGTTTGCGTCGGACTTTCTCGGCCCCAGCCCTCCTGCAAACAGGTGGCTGATCCGGGCCCAGTCATCTAAGAGTCCCGTTTGCCCCGATGACGGAGGCAAGCAGCAGTGGCTATCTAAATGACGCCAGGATCCGGGGCAATAGCAACCTCGGGCTGACGGACTGTCTTACTGCTTAGGCAGCGAGAGCGAAGTCAGTGCGGTTTGATTTGGCACTTATTGGTTTGCAGACAGCGTTTACGAGATAATTCTGCATCCTCGGCCCGCTTCACCTGTCGCGACTAACATCGTCGAAACCGATCATCCCCGTATTTTGTTTTCAAACCGGCCGGGCTGTGCACGCACAAATCCCTGCCGGACTATCTATCATAACGCATGCCCGGCGGAAATCATTCCTACCTGCGGTTGCGTTCCCGGACCTCGCGAAGGGCTTCGCGGTTGTCCTGCTGCTCACGCAGGGTCTGGCGCTTGTCGTACTCCCGCTTACCGCGTGCGACACCGATCTCCACCTTGGCCCGGCCGTCGAGGAAGTACAGCTGCAGCGGCACCACCGTGAAGCCGGATTCCCGGATCTTCACGGAGATCTTGTTGAGCTCCTCACGGTGCAGCAACAGCTTCCGACGGCGGCGTGCGGAGTGGTTGGTCCAGCTCCCCTGGTTGTACTCGGGGATATGGATGCCCTCCATCCACAGCTCGTCGTTGTAGAACGTGCAGAAGCCGTCCACCATGGAGGCGTGGCCTTCGCGCAGGGACTTGACCTCGGTCCCCATCAGGGCGATGCCGGCCTCGTAGGTATCCAGCACGTGGTAGTCATGCCGGGCCTTGCGGTTGGTGGCCACAACTTTACGGCCACTTTCTTTGGGCACGGTGGAACTCCTCAGTTCGTGGATCCTGGTTGGCTCCGGCCGTTCCGGCGCGGAGTCATACCAGTGTACGGCAGGCGCGGACAGGCGTTACAGCAGCCGCATCGGGTCAACGGCAGCCCCGTTGAGCCAGGTTTCAAAGTGCGCGTGGCATCCGGTGGAGTTGCCGGTGTTGCCCGAGTAGGCGATGAGCTGCCCCTGGGAAACCTGCTGGCCATTGGAGACCACGACGCTGCTGTTGTGGTAGACGATAGTGGTCAGGGAGTTGCCCTGCACCACACCGTGGGACAGCTTCACCCGCCAGCCGCCGCCATCGGCGGAACTCCAGCCTGAGGAGAACACCTCGCCGGCCGCCGCGGCGTAGACGGGGGTGCCGCAGGCCGCGCCGAAGTCAATGCCGGTGTGGACATATCCGCCCTGCCCGTAGAAATCGATGGTTCCCGGCGGCGTTGACCGCCAGCCGAAGCCGGAGGTGATCGGAACGTCACCGGAGAACGGGTGCCGCAGGCCAAAGGCCGACGGCGATCCGGTCACCGGGGCGTACGGCTGCTCGGCCTGGCCCTGCGCCCGTGCGGCGGCAGCAGCCGCCTCCGCGAGCCGGCGCTGTTCGGCCTCCCAGGCCTCCCGGAGCCTGCGGTCACGTTCGGCGATTTCGTTGGCAACGGAGTTCTGGCTTGCTGCAACCGCCGCCATCTGGGACTGGATACCAGGTTTCGCTGCCTGGAGTTCGGCATCAAGGCGCACGGTGTCGGCGATCAGCTGGTCAACCTGGGCCTTCTTGGCGGCCGCCTCGTCACGGGCAGCCTTCTCCCGCTCCAAAGCGGCGTCTGCTTTCGCTTTGAGGTCCCTGATCTCCTCCTCAACGGCTTCGAGCCGGGCCTGCGAGTTCACATTGGTGGCGCTTTGCTGGGACAGCTTGTCCATGGCGGCGTTCTGGCTGCGCATGGCCTGGTCCGCGAGGTCCATGGTGTCGGTCAGGCTGCCGCCGTTGTTTGCCCCGAAGAACAGGGTCAGGTTCGACGGGACGCCGCCGGACTTGTAGGCCTGGGTGGCGATCTGGCCGATCAGCTTCTTGGTGTCCGCGATCTTCTGCTTGTCAGCCTCAAGCTGCTGGGTGATTTTGGCTTTGTTCTGCTGAGCAAGGTCAACGCGCGCCGTCAGCGCTTCGACTTCCTTGACCGCACTGGCCACGCGCCCCTGGGCCTCCAGCAGTGCCTGCTGGGCGCCGGGCAGCTGGCCCTGATAGATCACCAGGTCGCCGGCGGCCTTCGCGATGCGTGAGTCCACGAATTCCAGGGACTGCTGAACCCGGGCCGCCTCAGCTTCGAGGGCGGCACGCTTGTCATCGAGCTCATCGGCGTGCGCCACCGGGGCTGACGCACCCATGCTGGCGGCGAGGAGCAGGGCCAGGACGCCGCTGATCAGGCCGGCGCGACGGCCCGCAGGTCGCCGGCGTTCGGCTCGGTGCCGGGGCGCAGTTCGGTGCAATTCGGTCATCAGGATTCCTTGTTCGGTTTGCACAGCCTAGACCTTCAAATATCTGCGTAAGGTCAAGAGCGACGAAATTCCTGCCAAAGATCCGCCAAGGATCAGCAAGGCGGGCGCAAGAATGAGCGTCTGCCCCGGCGAGATAAACGCCGTATCCGGATACTGCTTGGACAAGTACTCGCCCAGGAAGAAGTGCGCCACCGCCCACAGTGTGCCGGATGCCAGGGCGGCGCCGATGACCGCCGCAATCACGCCTTCAAGGATGAACGGCAGCTGGATGACAAGCTTGGACGCACCCACCAGGCGCATGATCCCGGTCTCGCGGCGGCGGCTGAAGGCCGAGAGCCGGATGGTGGTGGCGATCAGGAGGATGGCGCAGATAATCATCACGCCGGCGATGCTGACGGCAACCAGGGAGGCGGCATTCATGGCCGAGAAGAGGCGCTCGAGCAGCTGGCGCTGGTCAATGACCGTTTCGACGCCCGGCTGCGAGGAGAACGTCTCGCTGATGATCTGGTACTTTTCCGGATCCTTCATGTTGATCCGGAAGGACGAAGGGAGCTGGTCCGGCGTGACGGAATCCACGATCGGAGAATTCGAGAACTGGTCCTTGAAGTGCTTGTAGGCCTCTTCCTTGGACTCGAACTGGAAATCGTTGACGTATTGGGCCACGGCGGGTGATTCGAGCAGGGTCTGCAGGTTGTCCTGCTGCTCCGGGGTGACCGGCCCGGTGGCGCAACCGGCCGCCGTCGAACCGTCACTGCAGAGGAAGATGGCAACCTGGACTTTGTCGTACCAGTAGCCCTTCATCTGGTTGATCTGGAGCTGCAGCATGCCTGCGGCACCGACGAACGTCAGTGAGACAAAGGTGACCAGGATGACCGAGACCACCATGGAAACGTTGCGGCGCAGTCCGCTGCCGATTTCGCCGAGGACAAAGGCGAGCCTCATCGTTGCTCCTCCCCTGCGCCCGGATTGCGTTCCCCTGAAACGGGCGGCTGGGATTCGTCCCGGCCGCTGGCGTCCCTGAGCCGGCGGGACTGGCCCACCACGGGGATCATGGACGTATACAAAGCTTTGGCCTCGTCGCGGATCACGACGCCGTTCTTGAGTTCCACCACTCGTTTGCGCATCTCATTGACGATGTCGTCGTCGTGCGTGGCCATCACCACGGTGGTGCCGTTCTGGTTGATCTTGTCCAGCACGCCCATGATGCCCATGGAGGTGGTGGGGTCCAGGTTGCCGGTGGGTTCGTCGGCGAGGAGGATGCCGGGGCGGTTGACCACCGCACGGGCGATGGCCACACGCTGCTGCTCGCCGCCGGAAAGCTCATGCGGAAGGCGGTTTTCCTTGCCTTCCAGGCCCACGGTCTTCAGGACTTCGGGGACGGTGTCGCGGATGACGCTGCGGCTCTTGCCGATGACCTGCATCGCGAAGGCTACGTTGGCGAACACGTTCTTCTGCGGAAGGAGCCGGAAGTCCTGGAAGACCACGCCGATGCCGCGGCGGAGCCTGGGCACGCGCCAGCTGGAGATCTTCGCGACGTTTTGCCCGGCGACGTACACGGCGCCCGAGGAGGCCCGGTCTTCCTTCAGCACCAGCCGCAGGAACGTGGACTTTCCGGATCCGGAAGCGCCGACGAGGAAGGCAAATTCACCACGGTCAATCTCAAGGCTGACATCGTCCAGCGCAGGCCGGGCGGTATGGTCGTAGACCTTGGTGACATTTTCGAATCGGATCATGGCCCTAAGTACCCTGCAGGGCACGGCTGATACAGCCCAGATCTGCAGCCGGCGCACGGGCATTCGTTTGGGGGAAGTAGAGCTCCGGCTCCTCGACTATACGCAGGCTTTTGGCCGGTTTTCGGGGGCTTCGGGGGTGTGTCGCGCGATCAGGCCTACCGGGTAGGCACAGCAGCTACGACTTCTCGGCGTTCCGGTTGTCGGTGCGCCAGCGGATCCCGGCGTCGATGAAGTCGTCAATTTCGCCGTCGAACACGGCGGAGGTGTTGCCTACCTCGTGTTCGGTCCTGAGGTCCTTGACCATCTGGTACGGGTTCAGGACGTAGGAGCGCATCTGATCGCCCCAGGATGCCTTGACATCGCCGGCGAACGCCTTCTTTTCAGCGTCCTCCTGCTCCTTCTTCAGGAGAAGCAGCCGGGACTGCAAAACACGCAGGGCTGCCGCCCGGTTCTGGAGCTGCGACTTTTCGTTCTGCATGGACACCACGGTGCCGGTGGGGATGTGGGTCAGCCGGACGGCGGAGTCGGTGGTGTTAACCGACTGCCCGCCGGGACCGGAGGACCTGAACACGTCCACACGGATCTCGTTGTCCGGTATGTCGATGGAGTCCGTTGACTCGATGAGCGGAATGACCTCGACGGCGGCGAAGGACGTCTGGCGGCGGCCCTGGTTGTCGAACGGGCTGATCCGCACCAGGCGGTGGGTTCCGGCTTCGACGCTGAGCGTGCCGAACGCATACGGTGCCTTGACTTCGAACGTTGCGGACTTCAGTCCCGCCTCCTCGGCGTAGGAGGTGTCCATGACGGTGGTGGGGTACCCGTGGCGTTCGGCCCAGCGAAGGTACATACGCATGAGCATTTCGGCGAAGTCTGCGGCGTCCACGCCGCCGGCCCCGGCCCTGATGGACACCACGGCTTCACGTTCGTCGTACTCTCCCGAAAGCAGCGTCACTACTTCGAGTTCCTTCAGGGATTTCCTGATGGACTCCAGTTCGGTTGCAGCTTCGCCCATGGAATCGGCGTCATCCTCGTCCTGGCCAAGCTCCACCAGCACTTCCAGGTCATCGATCCGCGATACCAGCCGGTTCAGCCGCTCCAGCTCGGACTGGCGGTGCGACAGGCGGGAGGTGATCTTCTGCGCCGCGGCGGGGTCATCCCACAGGTCCGGCTCGCCGGCGCGTTCGCTCAGTTCGGCGATGTCTTCCTTCAGAGCCTCAACATCGCTGACTCGCTCGATGGAGGTGTAGGTGGCGCGAAGAGCGCGGATTTCTGCGGAAAAATCAATATTGGCCATGGTTGTTTAAGCCTACGCTATCCGGCCGGAGTGCCGGACTTCTCCTGGCTTCTCCGCTTCCGGTCAGCGCGTGAGCCGGGAACGGGCCGTGGAGGCCGCTTCAATTCTGATGCCATCAGGCACCAGGAAGTTCACCATCGGCGGGTGGACAACAGCGGTGAGAACCACGACGGCGGTGGACCCGTCAGGGCTGCCGGTCGCCGCTGAAACGGCTAACCCGTCGAACCGGGCCGACGACGGGCTCCGGGCGATAAAGTCGGCCGCAACGCTGCGGACGCGTCCAGGGCCCAGTACGGCTGAGGGGCTCCCGCCCTCTCCCCCGACCTCGCCCAAGGTGTAGCTGTCGGCGGCGGCCAGCGAGGCGCCGTCGGCCAGGGACAACAGCCGCTTGTGTTCGAGGTAGACACTGGAGATGCCGATGACCACTGTGACCACCAGGAGGGCCAGCGCGACGTAACCGATGATCATGACGATCATCTGGCCACCCTCACCTGGATCGCCGGGCGTGGCTTCGGGGATCGCTTTGGGGATCGCTTTGTGCGTCACCTTTTGGGTCACCGGAACCTGCCCACCAGTTGCGTGGACGAGGCTTCAACTTCGCTGGCCTTGAGCCTGAAGTCCTCGTTGAATGGCACGAAGGGCAACGGGACAGTGAGGTTGACCGTCACGGTGATGGCCGTGCCCGCAGCCTGGCAGTCGGCAGGGTCGCAGCGGGTGGATACGCGTGCCTGCCCGGCATCGTGGCCGAAGTCCGCGAGGGCGATGAGGGCTGCCTGTTCGGCGGCAGCCTGGGCAGACTCTGCATCCGGTTGGGCGACGAACACCTTCGCGGCCTGGTCGGCGGCGCCGACCACGGCGAAGGACCCACCCTGGATCTGGCCCACGGTGATGATGAAGTAGACCAATGGGACCATCAGGAGCAGCGCGAGGAAGGTGAATTCGACCACGGCGCTCCCCTCTTCCCTGTGCTCGCTGCGGAACGCCTCGCTGAATCGCTTGTCTAAGCGGGAACGCCAGTTGTTAGGGCTGGATGGCCGCATGGCCTTTCACCTCCAGCAGGTCCCGGGGGCCGATCAGCCCGATGACGGGCATGGGAGCCTTGATGGTCACTTCGAGGGTCCGCAGGCCCTGGAACATCACTTCGGCAGTGGTGATGTCCTGCGCGAACTCAGCGTTCAGGGAAGTGTCGATGAGCGTCGCCGCCCGTTCCTGGGCATCTGACGCCCCCCGGTCTGCGAGGGTTCCATAACGTGCTCCTGAGGCTGCCGCGTCGATCAGTGTGTTGCGGACGTGCAGGACCAGGGTCAGCTGGATTATCGCCAGAAAAAACATGGTGAGCAGGCCGCCCACGAGGACGAAGTCCACGACGGCAGAACCGCATTCATCGCGGCGCCAGCCCGGCTCAGCGCCGATCCGGGACCGGCACGGTTCCCGGCTGGACGTGCACTGGCTGCCGTCCAGCATGAATTACTTTCCGACCTTGTCCATGGCCTGGTTGAACATCGTTTCGAGGGCCGGGCCGGCGAGAGCCAGCAACCCCGCCACCAAGACTGCGGACATTAAGGTGATCATCACCCAACCGGGAACGTCGCCACGTTCCGGGTGGTCTTGGGCCGGCGCGTCGGGATCTGTCGCGGCGTACCTCCGGCCTGACACAGTTTCACTGGTCCGTGCCCACAGGCCGGCCAGCAAAGCGAGGAGCAGCAGGCTGCCCGAGATACCCATGTTTTTCATTTCGGTCCCATTCATTGTGTAAATGACGCGGTGTAAGTCATGTGGCGGTTAGGGGATGTGACGGCTTGGCCATGCTCATGGCTACAGTCCGAGGCTGATGGCCGCGATGCCGGGGAACACCGCGAAAACCACTGTTAGGGGGAGGACACCAAAGACCAAAGGAACCATCATGGCGATTTCTTTCTTGCCGGCCGATTCCATGAGGTCCCGTTTTGCGGTGTCCCGGACGTCCTGGGCCTGAGCCCTCAGCACATCTGCCAAGGGTGTGCCCCGCTCGACCGCGACGATGATTCCGTCGACAAATCTGACGAGCGGCCCCAGATCTGTCCGCGAGGAAAACTCCTGGAGCGCTTCCACCAGCGGTTTCCCCGCTCTGGTCTCAGCAAGAATCTTGGAAAACTCCTTGGCCAGCTCGCCACTGGCACTGCGACAGACGCGGTCCAGTGCACCAGTGGCACTTTCACCGGCACCGACAGCCAGGGCCATGAGCTCGGCAAGACTGGGAAACTCCGCCATCATCCGGGATTCCCGCCTGCTGATCTGGACGCCCAGCCAGAAGTCACGGAAGAGAAAGCCGCCGAGCGCGCTTCCGAGGACGGCCACAACCGCGAGGAACGGACTGAACCGGCCGGCCACCGCGCCCAGCACCACCGCGGCCACGGCGGCGGCGAATCCAGCGGCGGCCCAGAGGAGCTGTTCGGCCCGGAAATCTATGGGTGATTTGTTGATGCCGGCTTGGGCGAGCCTGCGGGTCAGCGCCTTGGACCCGAGGTTCAGCTTCCCCAAGACTGCGAGTCCGTCGTGGAGCAGGGGACGCACGATCCGTTCCAACGGTCCGAATGGCGTGGCGTTCTGTCCGCTGGCCCGCAGCAACCGCGATTCAAGGTTTTGCGATTTCAGCTGCGGATCGATGCGTTCGACGAATGTGAGCGGCCGCATAAACGGCAACCGGACGAAGAGTAGCCACAGGCCCGTCCCGAGGACGATGCCGCACACAATCGCAGCCGCCGAGATCCCGTTCATCGCAGCACCCGTTCGTCCTGCGGAAGGGCGCCGATGCGGAGCATGATGGAGTAGCAGACCAGCGACACCACGAGCCCGCCAAGGAGGACGCCGGCTCCCATGGGCGTGTTGTAAGCGTTCACGGCTTCAGGCCTGGTGGCCAGGAGGAGCATAACGATCCAGGGAGCGGCAACCGCGAGCCTGGCGGCGTTGACAGTCCAGGACTGCCGGGCCTCGAGCTCGCTGCGTGTCCGCGCATTTTCCCGGAGAAATTCCGCAAGGGTGCCCAACAGTTTCCCAAGGTCCGAACCGCCCACTTCACGGGTCAGCCTGAGTGCCTCGACGATCCGGTCCGCCACCGGGTCCGCCAGTCGGTCCTTGAGTTTATTAAGAGATGCATCGAATTGCCCGCCCGCGCGGTAGTCGGCACCGAAGTCCCGGAAAACATGCCGAAGCTCCTCGGGGCCTTTCTCCCCCAGCTGGATCAGGGCCTCCGGCAGTGAAAGCCCGGCGCGGATGGCCGAGCGCAGGTGGTCCACCACGTCCGGCCAGAGCTGGCGTAGGACGGCGGTTCTCCTGTTCGCCCGCCACCGGACAATGCTGACGGGCAACCACGCGCCGAAGAGTCCGAAGCAGACGGATATAGGCCATGACCGGCTGACGACAAAGAGGATGAGAGCCACAAATATGCCCAGTCCCAGGCCCGACGCGACGAGGCCCGTCCCGGTGACCTTTTCGATTCCGGCGGACGCCAGCAAGTCCTCGAGGCGGCTGACCCGCGGGCGGCGCTTCAGCGCTGCCGGCTTTTCCCAGAACGACCACCAGATCAGGAAGAGCCCGGCGCCCGCAAGCACCCCTACCAGAGGCGCCATCAGCGCGGCTCCAGCAGCGCCGCGACGTCGTACCCTGCCCGGGAAAACTTCTCCGCCGCGGGCATGGAGTTGGCCCGCGGCTGCAGCTGGCCGTCCTCCATGGCGAAAACCATGGAGGATTCGATGATGCCGTTTTCCACCCGCCGGCCGAGGGAAAGGATCTCGGTTACTTGGCGGCGGCCGTTGGCGTGCCGGCTGCAGTGGACCACGAGGTCGATGCAGGATGCCACAGTGGGGACAACGAAGGCAGACGAGATATTTTCACCGGCGAGTAGCGGAAGGGTGCAGATCTTGGTCACAGCGTCGTGGGCTGAGTTTGCATGGACGGTGCACATCCCCGGAAGTCCACTGTTTAAGGCGATCAGCATGTCCAGGCTTTCCGCTTCCCGTACCTCTCCCACCACGAGTCTGTCCGGGCGCATCCGGAGGGCTTCCTTTACAAGCCTGCGCAGTGGGATCTCGCCTTCGCCTTCGAGGTTAGGCTGCCTGCATTGGAGTCCGACGACGTCCCTGAGCGGGAACTGAAGTTCGAAGATTTCCTCGACCGTAATGACGCGCTCACGGCTGCCGATGCTCGCGGCCAGGCAGTTGAGCATGGTGGTCTTGCCCGCCTGGGTTGAGCCCGACACGAGGATGTTCAGTCCGCTGGACACCGCTGCACCGAGGAAACGGGCAGACTGAGGTGTCAGGGTTCCAAGCTCGACCAGGTGCTCCAGGCGGCTGGCCTTCACCACGAACTTGCGAATATTCACGGCCCAGTGCCTGCGGGTGACATCTGGAATAACTACGTGGAGTCTCGAACCATCAGGCAAGGCTGCGTCCACGAAGGGCGATGACATGTCCAGGCGGCGGCCGGAACTCTTCAACATGCGTTCCACGAGATCGCGGACCTGCTGGTCCGTGAGGCTGAGTGAGGTCAGTTCCGACTCGCCGTTCCTGGCGACGTAGATTTCGTTGGGCGCGTTGATCCAGACTTCCTCGATGGTCGGATCGTCCAGCAGCGGCTGGAGGACACCGAAGCCGGCCACCGCGTCAAAGACAAACCTGCGTGCGGCCTCCAGCGGACCAATCGGAGGGAGCGGCCCCATCAGGGCCCGTTCGTCGTAGTCGCTGACAGCCGCCTCGACGAGACGACGGACCTCGCCCGCCTGCCGCAGCGGATCAAGACCCCGACGGCGGATCAGCTCGCGGACTTCATCTTCCACGATTCGCACAGCGTCCAAGTTGTTCCCCAATACAACTGCCGCCCCCGGCGGAGGCAGTTCAACTGGGTACAGCCTAGGGAGCGTATCGCACGCCGCCAAGTCATATGAGGCGGGCTGTGGATAACAGTGACGCATCTTTCACATTGGCAACAACGGAAACTCTGGTTCCAGCAGTCACTGCGGTGCTAGGGTGAGCGCATTAAGTCTCGATAGTCCCAGTTCGGTGTTTGCTGAACTACTACCCACTAGTGTCGCGCTCACGTCGGCGCCTCGCTGTCACCGGAGCCAAAATGAAGCGGATGCCGTCCAACAATCATCGTCCCCTGCT